>JAADGH010000239.1:139290-180633 GCA_013152475.1 Planctomycetota bacterium | reverse complement strand
GTCAGACAGCATCTTGTTCTGTGCGTTCTCCAACGATTCGACCCGGTTCACGTGCCGGGCCCGGGCGTCGGAGAGTTTCTGCCGGCGGTCGGCGATCATGCGGGCCACCTCGTCGGCGGCTATGCCGCCTCGGCTATTGGTCACTCTGATGAAATACGCCGGGTCCAGCAGCTCGCGGAGCCGCGCTTCAGTCATGCCCAGCTTCCGCCCCAGCACCTCTTGGGCCGCTTCGTCCAGCCGCTCTGGGCGGGCCTCTGTCGCTGGGATGCTCTGCTCCTGCGACGCGAGGACGAACTTGTTGACGATGTGGTGCGCGGTGCGGAAGCTGATCTCTTCGTCGCGGACGATTTGGTTGGCCAATTCGGTGGCACAAATGTAGGACTCCCGGATGACGGCCAGCATCCGGTCCGGGTGCACGCCCATCCGCTGCATTTCGGTGGTGAGTTCGGTGATGCAGATTTGCGACGTTTCGAATGCGGCCACCACCGGCTCGTTTATGTGGAGCATCTCGAACACGTCGCCGTGCGGTGTGCGCTGGCCCGCGGCTGCGACACCCACCAGATGCCCCAGCATCTTGCCGGCCCGCGAGCGGACGAACTCCATGCCGTTGGGATTGCCTTCTTTCTGAGGCATCATGAAGCTGGTTCCCCGGTGGGACCCGGCGTCCAGAAAACCATATTCCACGCCCGACCAATAGCTGATGTCCAGTGCAACACGGCTCGCGATGTTGGTGACATTGGTGAGGCCGCACGCGACGACGAGAAAGCCGTCGGTGTAGCTCACCGCGTCGTTGGCGTTCTCGATCAACCCCTCCATGCCCAGGTACTCGCGCACAAGGTCGCGGTCGATGGGCCAGCTCGTTCCTGCCAGCGCGCCGCATCCCATTTCGCAGAGGCTCATCAGGTGATAGCCGTGCTCAAGAGTCTCCGTGCTGCGCGCGATCGCGTCGGCTCCGGAGAGAATATAGTGGCCGAATGTGGTAGGCTGCGCGTGTCGAAAATGTGTGTATCCGGGCATGATGGTGTCGACGTGTTTCTCGGCCCGGTCGAACATGGCCTCCAGCAGGTCGTAGATACGGCACATCTGGTTCATCAGCTTGTGCCGCACCATGAGCATCTGCTGCGACGAAGGCTGCGTGCGCGCGATCATGAGGCGGCCACCCGCGCGTTCGCCCAGCGTCTTGATGAAGTGGCGGTCGGCCCCGTGCATGTGCGGGCCTATCTGGTCTTCCGTGACAGGCTGCTCCCAGAGTTCAAGCACGCCCCGGGCCGCCGTGGGCGCATCTTCCGCGAGGACGATGCCCTGTTTGATGAGCATCGTTGCCCATGCGGTGGTGATCCAGTTCATGTAACCCGGCTCGTGGATTTTGTCGATCCGGTCGAGCCAATCGAGCTGATCTTTGGCATTTGATTTCATTTTTGACTCCCGCTATATCCTTCCTCAAAACAAAAGGGCGCACTCTTTCACGAAGTCGGAAATATCCCGCATGGAATCCAATTCCAGGATGCCTTGCCGAATGGCATCGGCTTTTTCCTTGGGGCAGATGCCCGAGAACTCGGCGAGATGATGGAATTTCTCGACTACGCGATCGAGCGGCATGGAGAACAGGCCTTCTTCTGGCCGGGCGAATTTCGTGAAGGTGCGGCCGTCCCGCATGATGACCTTCACGCCTTCACATCGGTGCGGCGGCTTTTCGGCCATGTTCGTGCGCAGCGTCACTCGCTCGGTCAGTTGCGCCGCCTCCACATCGCGGCGAATCTGGTCGTCGGTGAAACGCTCGATGTTCGCGTCCCCCCGCAGCACGCCGAGCGCGGCATGGTAGGCGGCGTTGAACTGCGCGCACGGTTGCGGGTTGCGGCCCAGCACGAAGGGTCCCGTGGTGAGTCCTTTCTTCGCTCCGCCGAGGTAGATTTCGATCCGCTCGATCTCCTCGGCCTTGAAGCGACGTTCCTGCCCCAACGTCACGGCCGCATGGATCATCGTGCCGCCGCAGACCGGATATTGCTTGATCCAACACCGTTCGATTTCGAAAAAGTCACGCGGCTCGGTCAACTCTTCGGCGGTGCATGGGTCGATATTGCGGAAGATTCGATACAATCCGGCGCGTCCCTCGATTGCCTCGATGGGGCCGGTGACGCCCCGGCGCGCCAGCGCGGCGGCCCAGAGGGCGTTGCGTGCGGCAAAGGCGGGTTGGAGCCGTTTGGTGAGCGTTTTGTCGTACAGAGCTTGCCGGTTGCCGCAGGCTTGTGCATAGGAGATGCCCATGGCATCTACCGTTTGCTCCACGTCCATTTTCCAAAGGCGACAGACGGCGGCCGTGGTCCCGAATCCTCCCACGACCGTACTCGGCAGGAAACCCAGGCCAGTGTAGCCGCCTTGCGGTTTCCGCCGAAGGAAAGAGACGACAAGCCGGCTTGCGGCCTCGACGCCCATCACCACCGCGGCGAGCAGGTCCTTGCCCGACGCGCCGACGGTCTCGGCTGCGGCGAGGGTCGCGGGAAACACCGACACCATGATGTGGAGCGCCGCGTGTACTTCATCAAAATCGAGCGCGTGGGCGAGTGCGCTGTTCGCGAATGCCGCATTCGGCGCGGGCAATTTGTCGCCGTGAATGAGCGCCGTCGCCTCCGGTTTTCCACCCCACTCGCGCATCTGCTCAATCACCTCCGGGATACCCGGCGCATTATACCCCGAGATCGTGCAGCCGATCGTGTCGAGGATCACTTTTTTCGCGGCGTTATACGCCTCGTCCGATATTTCGTCCAACGCTGTGTAGAGCACGAGTTCTGCCAGAATTCTTGTGAGACTCATGTCACTTCTCGCTTGCTTGCAACAGTTTCACGATATGTTGTACCTACTGAAGTTTCTTTCGGGTTCAAACCTCGCTGTTATTTGTTATTAAGAATTCTACCCTTTCTTCTTTGTTTGTCTACCTTCGGAACCTCTTGATTTTTTGCACTATTTTGACTTTACATGTTGAAAACCGGATGGTTTCCGGATATCGGCAGGCCGTAGGGCAGGTAAGTCGGACCCGTAGAGAACCGCTGCAATACGGGAAATTACCTTTTTGAATAAGTCCGTTGGGGTCGGTGGGTGCGTGCCAGTTATAATCTTAACTGCTTGTGCAAACGGCAGTTATAAATCTTTGGTCCCCTTAATTTTTTGAACGAAAAGCAGTTTGCTGGCGGACTATGTGATTATTTGATCTCCATCACTACCGTTTTGCCGCTCATCGAAGCGGGGATGGTGATTTTTTTACCGTTTACTTCGATGAACGCGTCGTCCTTCGACGGCGGCTTGCCAAAGTCCGTCCGGCGGACGAGGAGCCTGTCGCCGAGACGAAGCGCCGAGAGGACGGGGCCTTCTGTCTCGGGGACGTCAAAGATGAGCGGTGTGCCCTTGGCAAGGAACTCCTTGTATTGGAGCGCTGCCGCGTAGGTGCTGTGCACCGGCACGAGCTCGCGCAGGATGTCCTCGTTGCGGCACCAGATGTACATGCTGTCGGCGCCGCGCAGCCAGATGTGCCAGAGGAGTTCCCGATATTTTTCCTCAGAGATTGGAACCGCATCTGTCGGCGTGGTGTCGAGTTTCACGAAGCGATTGATCCAGTTGACGAGGGGCACGCCCTTTGGACGATTGGCCGCGCTGTTGGAAAAGACCGAAAGCATGTTCTGGAACCAGCGGTAGTCGGTGTCGGCATAGTCGAACCAGCCATAGGTCGGGCCCCATCCATAGACGACGGGCATGCCGATGCTATACCCCGTCAGGCCGAACTCGTCTTTGTACCACTTGCGATACACCGCGCGCTGCACGCGCTTGGCCGGGGCGCCCTCGACGTACTTCTCATAGTAGTCGTACCAATAGCGGTAGTCGCCCATGGGGTAGCACCCGTAGTTCGCCACGGTTGCCTTGGGGAAGTATTCATGGATCACATCGACAAAGGTTTTCTGCATCGCCGAGCGGACCTCGCGGATCTTCTTTTGGAAGACGGTGAAATCCTTCAGTCCGTCTTTGCCCAACTCCTTTTGACATCGAACGCACTTCCGGCACTTCTCCCACGCGCCGTTCCATTCGCTCGGGCCCGCCCACTCCCAATCGAACCAGACGCCATCGAGGGGCACGGCGCTCTCCCGGTAGCACTTCACCCACGCGCGCACCTGATCTGCCACGGCCGGCCAGCCGTCCTTCGCGAAGGGGCAGCCGATGGGTCGCTTCTCGACATGCGTGTCATCGGGGAATCGATTGCCGTCCTTGTCCACGTGCCAGGTGGCGTCCTTGTCGCGGTAGAAGCCGACCCCCGTGTTCCCGGCGAATGCGTAGACGGGCAGGCCGAGACGCTTCTGGATCTTACCGAGCTTCATGCACTGGTCCATGACGGCCTGTTGTCTCTCCGCCTTGGGATTGTGCCACCAGGCGTGGATGACGGGGAGTCCGCGCGCATCGAGGGCCTTGAGCGTTTCTTCGATCTTTGCCTCATCGCCGCCGCACATGTTACCCCGCGTGTGGAGATGCCAGAAGAAGAGCGGCAAGCGGTCGCCGCGAGGGAATTTGAGGGGTTTGGTATTTTTCAGGATCATGTCGATCTTCTGGTCCAAGGTCAGCCTCAATCGCTTCTTCTTCTGTTGGGCAGTCGCGCCAGCGGTGCAAAGGATTACGACAACGAGTGTGCAGACGATGGTTTTCTTCATGGCGATTCTCCTGATTGTTGTGTGGCCGTGTTGGTGGGATCATTGTGTCCGCGCCAAGTGGGTTTGTCAAGAACTATTGGGACACCTGTTTACTTGCAATGGAACGAGTGATTTGGCATACTCGACTTGCCATGTGATCTCAGGGAGATGCGATGGAATCGAATCCGCTCAGGCGAGTCTATATTGGTTTGCTGATTGTCTGCGCTGTGGGGTGCGCACCGGCGGTCGTGCTGGAAAAGCCGAAGGACTGGCCGCAGGAGTACGCCAAGCGTCAGCTCTACAACACGCCGAATGCTTTTGTCTATGCCAGCAGCAAGGAGGCGGCGGGCGAAGCGGATCGGCTGATCATCGCCGTGAAGAGGGATTTCGAGAAGGAGACCGGTCGCAAGGCGGGGAAGGGGCTGGTGTTTGTTACGGATGCAAACGATGGATTGCTTGTTCCTGCTCTGCAGCAGATCATCGAGCTGGAGTTGAAAAAGAGATCGCTCGAGGCGAAAGCCAAGAAGAAAGCTGAGCAGGCCAAGGACGAACCGTTCGACCCTCTTGTGAAATGGAACGAGTTCAAGAAGAAGCTGGACGACCTCGGCGTCACGGTGGGCGACGTCTTCAAGGCGATCCCGTTTCCCCTGCCGGACAAGAAGGTCTGCACGGTCCTGGGCTTCCCCAAGTCGCGCGCCGATGAAACCGAGTGGATGATGGCCATGCCGACGAAGGCGGTCATCCGGGATGCGGTCGCAAAGATGATGGTCGCCTCGATCAAGAAACGGAAGGTTGGACCGGTCGCCGAGGCGATGACGCACTTGCTGCTCGGCATCGTGAGTATTGAACGGACGCTGACCGACGGCCTGGCCCTGATGCGTGACATTGGCCTCTTCAGCATGTGGGTGAACGCGCAGAAGGACTGGTCGGAGGGCGACAAGAAGGCCAAGATCGAGGCATACACCCAGCGACGCATGGAGCAGACCCTCGGCGGATTCATGATGGCGAAGATTCGAGAGGCGGAGGCGAAGAGGAAGGCGGAGAAGAAGGCGAAGGCGGAAAGAGAGCAGGGGCAACAGAGGCCGGAGAAGGGGGAGTCCGAGAGGAAGCAGTAGGATCGGTCTATAGTCCCTGTTTGATTTCCTCCCCCAAATCGCTATACTCTCGGTAGCGCGTGAAGGGAAGTGTGGGATTACGATTAAGATTGAACGGAGGTCAAGGTGTACGTAGGACGAATCGTTGCGGTTGGACGGACGAAGTCCGGGAAGGCGGCCGGACTGTATCGCGTGTCGTCGCGGTCGTTCCCGAATCGGAAGGCGATTGTCGAGAAGAAAAAGGCGAGCGTCGTGCCGAAGGAGGGGTCGGAGGGGACGGTGCTGGAGAACGCGTTCATCACGTACGACTGTGCCCGCATTGTCGGCAAGACGGCGGTGGTGACGAACGGATCGCACACGAACCCCATCGCGGAGAAGATCGAAGCGGGCACGCCGATCCGCGATGCGCTGGCCCTGAGCCTGCTGGCGCTGGACTACGAGCACGACTCCCTCGACACACCGCGCATCGCGGCAGCGATCGAGGCGGGGGCGGAGAGTGGCTGGCTCGGCGTTGTTCGCAAAGACGGAATTGAAGTTTGCGAGATTCCTTTGGCGAGGGGTGAGGTGTGTTACCTGGCCACCTATGAGATCAACCATATTGATCCGAAGCGCAAGGACAAGTTCAACGTCCCATCGGCAAAGAAGGGCGCGCAGCATATCATCAGCGGCGGAGCCTTCGCGAAGCTGGAGAAGCCGGTCGTGGCGGTGTGCGCCCTGGAGAAGAAGAGGGGCTTTGAACTTGCCGACGCCATGCCGTGATGTGACGATCTTTTGAGGGTCGGAAGACACGCTCAAACAAGTTTGAGCGTGGCACCCAAGAGACCGAGAAAGGCCGCCAAGTGTATACGAAACTTGATGAAGTGAAGCTCAAGTCCGGCGAGACCATGGAGATCGGTGTCGTCATGGCGCCGGACCCCGGCTACATGCAGCGCCTCCACGATCACCTGAAGCACAAGGGGGAGCCATGGATCTGGCACGTGGACAGGGCGACCGAGACGGAGCTCGACGAGCTGGAGACGCGATTCTATATCGGCAAGATCGGCGACGAGATCGCATCGACCGTCATGATCGTCGAGCACTCGCACGCTGGCATCCTCGGCCACGTCTTCACGAAGGAGCACCACCGGCGCAAGGGCGCCTACAAGGCCCTGATGGCAAAGCAGATGGAGGACTGCGGCGAGCGCGGGATGAAGCTGCTCTATCTGGGCACGGGCTACGACTCCGCGCCATACTGGATCTACCACAGCTTCGGTTTCCGCAGCGTGGCGGAGGGGTCGGGGCAGATGCGCTTCGCCTGGGATGAATCGTTCGAGGAGGACTTCTTCGCCGGTTCCGAGTGCAAGGCCGAGGAACTCAAGTGGCGCCACTGGCCGACGAGCAATGTGCTTACGATGCAAACCGATGGCGATTATCTGCGGAGCATCAGCTCGGGGCAGTTCGGCTGGGCGAGCTTCGAGGGCGGGTTCCTGAAGCTGAAAAAGGAACTGGAGGAGAGGGATAGCTCGTCATGCAATGTGCTTACCACATCGAACGGCGCTGTGGTTGGCATGGCGACGGTCCGGCCCGACGCGAGATGGAAGGGGCAGGTATTCCTTCTTGACATTTACGTTCATCCGAATTTCTCGGATCACACGACCGAGTTGATCGACTCGCTCCAGTTGCCGTCGGCCAAGGTGCAGTGCTACGCCGACAGCCAATCATCGGCGAAGATCGAGGCGCTTGAGGAATGCGGATTCAAGAGGGAAGGGGTGCTCGAGGAACAGATCAAGAAAGACGACATGCCGCTGCACGTTGTCATCTACGGAAAGTTACCGTGATGGAGGGCCTGATATGAACGTTATCCAGATCGTCTGCGACAGCACGCGCGTGGATTTCCTCGGCTACAACGGTGGGTGGGTGAGAACGCCGAACATAGATCGGCTGGCCGGCGAAAGCTGCGTCTTTGACTTTGCCATGTCGGAGTCACTGCCGACGGTCCCGGTGCGGCGTGCGCTCTCGACCACTCGCCGCACATTTCCCTACAAGGACGGGCCGCAGCCGAAGGGGATCACCAACAGCCGGTACGGATGGCGACCGATCCCGGAAGAGCACATCACGGTCGCCGAGCATCTCGATCCGCTCGGTTACACAAAGGGCATGGTCATCGATGTGTATCATCTGATGAAGCCGGCGATGAACTTCCATCGCTTCTTCCATTCGTATCAGTGGATTCGCGGACAGGAGGCCGACCGATACAGGACGGGGAAGTTCGACTACGACATCCTGAAGCGATACACGAACCTGGAGATCAAGAAGGATAATCCCCGACTCAAGACGCTGGTCCAGTATCTCCGAAACCAGCAGGGCCGCACGAAAGAAGAGGAGTACCAGGCGGGTCAGGTCTTCGGGGCGGCGGCGCAATGGGTGGAGGACAACGCAGAAGAGGAGAAGTTCTTCCTCTGGGTCGATTCCTTCAGTCCCCACCCGGCGTGGTATGCGCCGAAGCGATATATGGATATGTACGATCCGGACTACGATGGGCTGGAGGTCATCTTTCCCGGTGCTGTGAAACAGGATGCATTGACCGATCGTGAAATTGAACACATGCGCTGTTGCTATGCGGCGACGTTGAGTTTCGTCGATGCGGGGATCGGCAAGCTCTTGAACAAGATCGACGAGTGTGGCCTCCGTGAAAACACCCTCGTCATGCTTCTTAGCGATCATGGCTATATGGTCGGCGACTACAACCGCGAGATCGGCATGGCCTCGAAGTTTGTTCGCCCCGAGATCTACCGGATCATGTGCATGATGCGCCACCCGGAGGGCATCGGCGCGGGCAGGCGGGTTGCCTCGCCGGTCTATAACATCGACCTGATCCACACCATGCTCGAAGTCATCGGCGCCGGCCCCATCGAAGGCAGCGATAGCACAGGCCTGTGGCCCCTCATCACCGGAGAGAAGGAGCGGGTGCACGACTATCTCATCTCAGCCCAGCACAATTACGAGAGCGTGTGGGAGGAGGACTGGCTCTACTACCGCAACGAAGAGCAGGAGTGGCTCCACGACCGCAAGGCCGATCCCGCGCAGGAAAACAACCTTGCCAAGGAGAACGAGGCGAAGTGCAGGGAGATGGCCGAGCGTCTGGACGCATATCTGAAAAGCAAGGAATAACACGCGATGGCCACGCTCGAACTGCTCGTCTTCGACATGGCCGGCACGACGGTCGAGGACAACCAAGACGTTTACAACACCTTTATGAAAACCGTTGCCGAGTGCGACATCGAAGCCACGGGCGACGAGGTCCGGGAGTGGATGGGCCGGCGCAAGCGGGACGTGTTCGAATACTTCGTCACACGGCAGGAGGGGGAGGGGGCGCCCGGTCTCGATGCGAAGATCAATGAGGTGTATGCCCACTTCCGTGGCTGCCTGGAGGACCACTACCGCAACGACCCGGTGAAAGCGGTGGAGGGGGCGGAAGATCTATTTTCCAAATTGCGAAAAGGCGGCATCCAGGTCGCGCTCACCACGGGCTTCTATCGAACCGTGACGGACATCATCCTGGGACGGCTTGGGTGGGACAAGTGTCTCGACGAAAATCATGTCGGCGGCGCGGGGTCAATCATCGATGTGAGCATCTGCGCGGACGAAGTGCCCCAGGGCCGACCGGCCCCCGACATGATTCACAAGGCGATGGGTCTGCTCGGTGTTCTGGACGTCCATGTCGTCGGGAATGTCGGCGATACAAAGGTGGACCTGCTTTCGGCGCACCACGCCGGGTGTGGGATCAATGTCGGTGTGCTGTCCGGTGCGTGCGACGCGGCAACGCTGAAAGAGTATCCCCATACCCACATCATCGACTCGGTTGCCGATGTGCCGGAAGTCGTGGGATCCATTTCGTGACGTTTTTTCGGTTGCAATCAGTCGAAGTGGAATCCCGATTCTGTCTTGCCTGCGCTCAGCATAGGCTCGTCGGCTTCCAGCGCCGCCTGGATCAGGCGGTGGAGCGCATCCCCGGGGAAAACGCGCCGGGCACAAGGCCCCTTGCGCCGGGATGACGCCAACCGAAGAATCTCTTCGCCACACATCTCAAGCCGTGTCATAGCAAATTCTCCAATTCTCCAAAATTGCTGACCTGCAAATATGGAACGTTGTCGAGAGAACGGACGGGATACCGAATAGCAATCAGTGTACCACAGGTGCGTGGCATGGAGGGTCAAATCCTTAACCACTCTTCCCTCAATAAGTTAAGAGGTGTTTGGTGACGACGGGTAATCTGCGAGAGACGGCGTGCGTGTTGCAAAAACCATCTCCTCGGATAGTGGAATGAACGGCCGATTGCGCCACACGCCAGAGCGAAATTTTCGATATCCTTCCTTGACGGCATGGCGGTGTGCGTGTATAATACATAGTAGAATGCCGTTGAGGACCGACGACAGGAGCGTTCCTATCCGTAGGGACAAGGGATAGGTTGTAAGTCGTACTTGGCACACCCATGATCGCCGAGCAGGCGACCACCATAGGTCATCTCGCACAGAAGGTGTCTTCAACGGGAGACGGTTGCGCATATGATAACGCGACTCCACAAGTTGCTGCATATCGAAGAACTCGAACCGCGCATTGCCCCCGTTGGGTTTGACGTGGGGAATCCTTTCACCCCTATTCTCTCGTTCAGCGATGGTGACGGCAGCACGGTAGATGTCTATTTCTATGGTGTTGCGGACGGGGCCGGGTCTGAAATCGAGATCACCGATGTGGGTGGCGATGGCAACTTCAACGGGGACTATATCGACCAGATCACGTTGAATGCCGGAGACGGCAGCACGGGTGTCTTGGACATCCAGGTTTCCGGTGGGACGACGGCGGGAACCACGGTGAACGGGATCACCGACGGCGGACTTGGCCTTTCGCTCAATACGGTTCTGCATGATGGCTCTATCGGAACCTTGTCGCTCGGCAACATCGTGCAGAAGCTCGAGACCGCAGGCGCAGGGGCCAACGGCAGCATTGACACGCTCAACATAACCGGGCCTGACCCCTTCGAGGCCGACGTGACCGTGGGGTTTTCAGGAGGGGTTGCATCGGGTTGGCTTACCACTTTCACAACGGCCGGTGACCTTGGAAGCTCAGCGAACATCCAGGCGAGCTGGATCGGGTCGATCACAATTGGGGGGGATTTCGACGGGCAGGTCGTCACCACGACGCTCCAGAATCTGACGGTCAACGGCGCCGACGGCTTCACTGGCGGCTTGCTGGTCAACGGTAATTTGGAGAACGATGTTCTCGTTCCGAACGGCGGCATATCGGGCACGATTACCGTGATGGGCGACGCGCAGGGGACGATCGATACCTTCGGCCATCTTACCGGTACACTCCAGGCGAACAGCTTCAACAATATCGAAATCGGCGACCCGGCTACAAACACCGGAAATATCGGCCCCACGGGTGTTATTGATTCCGCCACAACAATCAACTCGTTGATCATTTACGGTGTCAATCTTGGGACGGTAACGGCCCCGGGCGGGATTACGACGTATGAGGAGCATGGTTCCGGCTCAGGCACAACGCTCAATGCGGGCAATCCGCGATATGTCTTCACTGACTCCGACGGAGATACCTTCCAGTTGACCTTCTCCGGCGCCGGCCAGGCCCGGGTCATCGACGAGAGTGGCAATGCGCCTGATGGCACGGATATTCACACCATTTCGTTCATGGGGACGAGCGACAAGACTTCGCTGATGATCAAGAACTTGATGGCGACCGGCTCGCCGCTCACGCTTGACATCCTCGACTTGATCGAGACCAACGGCAATCCCCTCGGCGCCCTGCGGATCTACAACGCCGGCGGCCAGATCAGCGTTGCGAACAACATCACCATAGACGGGAACCTGGGCCAGCTCTTTATCAAGGGCAATCTGGACGGGGTTGACCTCCACACGCTGGGCAATCTGTCCAAGGCATTTGTGTTCGGCTCGACGACAAACAGTCTCTTCGACATTGATGGGGACCTGGTGATGGCGAAGATGATGGGACCCGTCACGGGCTCTACGATGTTTGATGTGGAGGGAGACACGGCGACGTTTATGGTCCAGGCCGCGGTGACCGGCTCCACGCTGGATTTTGGCGGTCAGGCCCGGATGGTCACCGTGAAGGGCGACTTCAATACGTCCACGCTCACGGTCGGATCCACGGCGGACAAGATTGTCGTCCAAGGCGGCTTGGACACGAGCACGGTTGGCGCCGGAGCGCTTGGGACCTTTACGGCGTCCGGCTCGGTGGTGAACTCGACGATCACCGGCACGGCATCCATCTCCCGAGCGAACATTCGCGGCAACCTGGACCAGTCGCGCTTGGTGTCGGGCGGGGCCGTTTCGATGATCGACATCCGCGGGAATGTGATCAATGACAGCGCCGCCGTGCCCATCGTGGTGGGTGGCGACCTGGGGCGGTTGGCCATCCGGGGCAACGTGGACAACACACCGTTTTCCTCAATCGCCTTGCTTACCGTAGCAGGAAACCTGGACCTTCTCTCGATTACCGGTACCGTGGCGAATACATTGCTTCCGGCGGTTGCCCATATCGATGTCACAGGTACGTTGGGCAAGGCCCTGTTCCGCAGTGCGGTGTCCGACACCAAGATCGAGGCAGGCGCCGGCGGGGACATGGTGTATCTCGGCGGCAACTTCACCAACTCGGTGCTGTCCTTCCCCGACTTCGCCCTGAACAGACTCATGGGCAAAGGGAACATGGTTTCCAGCACGCTTACGGTGGGGGCGGCCCTGCCCCGGCTGCAGTTAAAAGGGATCCTGGACGGCACGACGGTGAACGTCACCGGCAACATGGCGCAACTCAAGGTCAACGGAATGAACGGCGGCAGCTTCACGGTGGGCAACGGCGTTTCGTCGTTCACGGTTTCGGGCGACATCACCGGCGGAAATCTGTCCATTACCGGTGCGGTGGATAAATTCGTGGTTGCGGGAACGGTGGACCCGACGACGATCGACATCACCGGCGACGTCGGATTCATGAGGCTGGGTGGCGCCGTCAGCGCGACGACGCTCACCGTGACAGGCGGCCTCTCCCGGCTGTTTGTCTTCGGCGCGCTGAACTCCAGCGCCATCAGCGTCACGGGACTGAACGATTTCGTGCAGGTGCGCAGCGGGGGGACCGATTCCTCGCTTGACCTCGGCGGCTCATCAAGGGTTTTCCTCTACGGGGACTCGGCCAACCTTGACGTGACAATCGGCGGCGACCTGCCGATGCTCACCACGAAGGGCGTGCTGGGCGCCGGGTCCGAGATCACGGTAAACGGTGCACTGGCGAAGGGGTCCTTTGGCGGCGACCTGGACGGGGCCACCGTTACCGTGAACGGTGATGCGCCGTCTCTCAGTGTCAACGGTGCGCTTCGAAACGCGTCGCAGATCATCGTTACGGGCGATTCGGGCACGTTGACGATCAAGGGCGGCACGGATGGCGGGACGACCATAACGGTCGGCTCGCTGTCGTCACTTCTCTCGGTATCCGGAACGGCCGGGGGAGATGCGACCGTGACCAACGGAATGGGCGCCAACTCGAAGATGCAATTCAGCGGCGACGTGTCGGGGACCGTGACGGTCGATGGCGTCATCAATGATACGGCCCAGGTGCTTTTCTCCAACGACCTCTCGGGCACGCTCGACATCGGTACGGACTTGCGCGGCTCCGTGCTGATCTCCGGGAGTGTCACCGGTGTCGGGGATCGCATCCTGATCGGTCAGGACGTCCTGGGCGTGCTCGATGTGACCGGCTCCCTCGCCAGCGCGAACGTCACCATCGGGCGCGACATGATGGGCACGCTTCTCGCCCAGGTCTTCGGCGATGTCACAATTACCCGTGACTTCACGGGTCAGATCGGCGATTCGGGCACACAGGCCGGATCGGGAAACACGCTGACCATCGGCGGGCTGAATGCCGGGGGGGTGGTTACCCCGGCGAATGCCTTCGAAACCTATGCATAGACGTTGCTGCTCTGGCCCCACGGTCCCTCCTTCGGGAATTTTCCTGGATTTTGTAATGTGGAGCGTGTACGCTGGCCGGGCATGCGGCCGAATATCCTCATCATCTATCCGGACCAGATGCGCGCCGATGTGATGGGCTGTGCGGGAAACTCGCGCATCAAAACGCCGAACCTGGATCGACTTGCGCTTGAGGGCGCGCGGTTTGCTAATGCCTTCACGTCGTTCCCTCTCTGCTCACCGTTTCGCGCCTCACTCTTCACGGGCAAGTATGCCCACAGCAACGGGCAGTACGCAAACCACTTTCCCATTCCCATTCCCCTGGGACAGGATTTCCTGCCGCAGATTTTGCGGGACAATGGATACCGCACGGGATACATCGGCAAGTGGCACCTCAACGGGGGGCCGAAGCCCGGGTTCGTTCCGCCCGGCGAGCGGCGGCTGGGTTTCGAGCACTTCGTGGGCTTCAACCGGGGGCATTTTTACTTTAACGCAATTTACTATCGCGAAACAGACCAACCCTATCACTGTGCCCGGTACGAGCCGGACTTTCAGACCGATCACCTGATCGAATTCATGCAATCCTGTGTGGATGCGCCGGACGAGCGGCCCTTCCTCGCCCTGGTCTGTTTCGGCCCGCCCCACGGTCCACTCGTCGCCCCGCCGTACTATGATGGACTCTATCGGCCCGATGAGGTCCCTGTCCGCCCGAACACGCCCGGCGAGCCGGACAAACTCAAACGGGCGCGCAGTTTCCTTGCCAAGTACTACGGCCTGGTGGCGAATGTGGATCACAACGTGGGCCGAATCCTCAACTGGCTCGATGCAAAGGGCATCGCCGACGATACCGTCGTCGTTCTCGTCAGCGACCACGGCGACATGGCGGGGGAGCATGGGCTCTACGGCAAGAAAGTCCCCTACGACAGCTCCATGCGCGTGCCCTTGATCGTCCGATACCCAAAGCGGTTTGCGGCGGGGCATGTGGTCTCTTCGCTGGTCGACGCGTCGGTGGATACGATGCCCACGCTCCTGGAGCTTTGCGGGGTTCCCGTGCCCGATGGCGTCCAGGGACGAAGTTATCTCTCGCTGTTGGACGGGGGGAGCGAACCGGCCCGCAGCGAGGTCTACTACGAGGTCATCATGCAGCGTGAAGGGCCCGAGCGGTTCCCCCGCCCGGAGCGCGGCGTCCGCACACTCGACTGGCTTTACGTTCGAACGAAAGACCGGCCGAAGATGCTGTTTAATCTCCGGGATGACCCCTATGAGATGTGCAACCTGATAGACGGGGGAGGACATGAGCGAACGATTGCGGAGCTGGATCGATTGCTCTGCGGGCACATGGAGAGGACAGGCGATGATTGGGGCATCGAGGCGAAATTCCCTCCGCCGGATTTCGTGACCCATGAGGAGGGCGCGAGGCGCTTGGAGCAGCTTTTGAGGACAGCTATTGTGGAGACATGAGGAGGAGAGAGATGGCGCTGAGAGCGATCCACGTCGGTGTGGGTGGGCGAGGTGTGTGGCCCTTGAAACGATTCAAAGAGCGGGACGACTTCGCCTCGGTTGCGCTGGTCGATGTGAACGAGCAGAACCTGGCCGCCGCTTGCGAGGCCACAGGGCTGGGGGAGGATGTGTGCTTCGCGGATATGAAAGAAGCGATGGCGAAAGTCGAGGCGGATGTGGTTGTTGTGATCACGCCGCCGCAGTTGCATCACAAGCAATGCCAGGAGGCCGTGAGGGCGGGAAAACATGTTCTGGTCGAAAAGCCCTTCACGATGGATCTGGCCCAGGCGCGCGAGGTGGTGGATGAGGCGGAGAAAGCCGGGGTCAAGGTGTGCGTCACCCAGAATGCTCGATACAGCCCCGGCAACGTGACCCTGGCACGGATGGTCCGGGAGGAAGTCTACGGCAAGCCGGGCTTCGGCCAGATGGTCAAGTACGGCTGGCGTCCGCGCACCCACCACTCCGGCGGGCAGCGGCATTCCTATCTCTGGGAGCGTGGCATTCACGACCTGGATACGATGCGCGCGGTGTTCAACTCCGAGGTTGTGAAGGTCTCCGGTCGCAGCTTTAACCCTACCTGGAGTCCCTACAATCACGGGGCCGGCGCGGCGGCATGGCTGGAGTTCGACAACGGCGCGACGTGCGGGTATTTCTGCACCTTCGCGGCGCCGGGGAAGGGAGGAAGCAGCTTCCGCATCGACTGCGAGAAGGCGACGCTCGAGGACGGCGGCAAACAAATCCTTGTCACGCCGTCGGGGTCGAAAGACACGGAAGGCGTTCCGGTGGACGAAGCGCCTGCCGCAGAGGTTGTCCTGTTGGATGGTTTCGCCCGGTACATCGCCGAAGGGACCGAGCCTCCTTTCAGCGGCCGGCAAAATCTCAGGACGGTGGCGCTCGTGGAGGCCGTCGGGAGGGCGTCGGATGAGGATGCGGTGATCGATCCTTCCGCGATTTGATCTACACGACCAGCTTTTCTCCACAGGCCGGGCAGACGGCGCTGGGGTGGGGCTTTCTGCCGTTCCGGAAGACGAGGCGCATTCCACACTCCTCGCAGTCCACGACGAGTGTCTTCCGGGTGGTTTCGGGCGGGGAGGCGTTTTTGCGCCCCACCTTTGCCGGAGGGAGCGCATCCGTATCGCTTGTGGCGCGCTTTTCTTCGTCGGGGCTCAGCTTGGGCTTGCGGCGTTTCTCACCGTCGCGGGGGGGCTTGCGCTTCTTTTTGCCGGGCTTGGCCACATCGTCGACGAGAAACTCGTCGAAGCTGATCATCTCTTCTTCGTCTTCGTCCTCCTTGTCCATCGGCTTGGACTCCTTCGTCTTTTTGCCGCCCACGTCTACATCATCATCTGAGAAACTGAGGACGGGGACATCGGCTGCGCGGCGCTTTTTTACGGGCTCGATCTTGACTTCTTCTTTCTCTATTTTACCGTCTTCTTCGTCGGTGAAGCTGTACACGGTCTTGCCCCTGTCTTTCTTTCGGGCCTCTCGTGACGTGCGGCCCTCTGCCCCCGGCTCCTTGATGTGAGGAAGGGAGATGATCTTTTTGCATCGGCGGCATTCCACCTGCTTGCCGGCCTCGTTGGGCCAGCCGCGGAGGCGCGCGCCGCATTTCGGACAGAACACACGGATCTGGGGGCGGTCCAGATTGGTACTGGGAATCGGAATACGCACGCGGCACTTCGTGCACCGCATCACGCCGCCCGCATCCACCGCCTTTACCTTCAATTCCTCGCCGCACTTGCCGCAGTAGATCGTGATCGTATCCATGCAAGACCCTCCGGTAGCGTCAGACACCGCCGACAACCATGCGGGGGATTTTACTTCACCGCGTGCCTCCCGTCAAGGGAATCATCGCTGCCGGTGTGAGAAGATGCGCACTTTTCCGTCACTTCGAAGCTCAGCACGCACGAGCGGAGCAGAGGGGCGAAACGCTCGAACTCCTTGGCCGGGGTAGAGGCGCACACCACAAAAAACCGATCTCCAGCCGGCACGAAGAGACGAAAGGCCCTGTTGTCGCCAAGCGGACTGTTCCATTGCGCCTCTTGGAAGTAAGCCCGTCGGCCATGCACCGTGGTCCAGCCCGCATCGAGCACCTTGTGGGCCGGGAGTGATCTGCCCAACTGCCGGATCTCCTCTCCGATCTGTTCCTCTCCGCCTGGTTCACAGAACACGGTCATCTGGCGGTTGCTTCCGCCTCCCGAGAACAGTACGACGGCGGTACCTTCCATGGGCACCCGCTGCCACTTTTTGGGATAACGGAGACGGAATGCATGGGATTGGTCCGTGTAGACTGCGGTTCCCGATGGCCCGCCATGCTGCGAACAGGACAGAGAACATAGGATCACCAGCGCTGAAGCGGCGGCGCGTCTCATGGATGAACTGCTCCGTAAAGTTGGAATTGGTCTAAGACACCCCAACTCTATTATACTGCTGGACGCGGTGGAGTCCACAAGAGAATGCGGATCGATTCAACGGGCGCACAGGGCGCGTCTAAGATACGCAAATGCGAACAATTGGCGGCCCGAGAGGCCCCTCGGCCCTGTGAGGGACTGCTCCGGCACTGCGGCTGCATTCTGGGCGATTCAGCGGCGTTTCAAGTTGGCCAAGTGTCATGTCAGGGGGGCATTTCCCGCTGTCGAGGGCGAATTCGGCCCCAAAGAGTGGGTTTGGGCCTCTGGGCGCTCGAAACCAAGCGCGGAAAGTATTAAAAACTTTTAATCACCCCGGAAAATTCCTCTGTTGACAGTGGGTACACTTACGGTATAATAGAATGAGGAGCCAGGAGAGGGCGGTCACGACGTAACTTGCGACGTTCTGCCCTTTATCTCCCTTCACCCATCTCTTGTCGGTCTGACTGGTGAGAAGCTGTACAGTGCACGTCTTATTTTGTGTTATGTCTGTACGGACGATTTGTTCTCTCTTGGATCCTTCATCAGCGGGAGTGTCGTAACCAGACGGGAGCATTGCCATGAAAACGGATTCGCGCATTCATCGAAGGCTCTGGGTCGAAGAGCTTGAGCCACGCGTTGCCCCTGCGACCTTGCAGTGGGTCGGCGATGTGGTCACCCTCCATCAGGGGGATTCGGTAACCTTCTCCGATTTCGACGGAGATGTTGCCACCATCTCCGTTGACTCGCTGACGGGCAACGTGGCCGACACCACGGCGGAGGTGTACATCCGGCGGGGGGCCGACCCTGACGCAGGAGGCGGGTACTACATTGACGAGATATCCTTCGTCACTGCCGATGCCAACACGCAGCTTCTCATTGACGTCGGCGCCCCTGGGGATGATACCGGCACGTTCGTGGCGAACATCAACGACGACCGCTCCGTCGATACCAACGGCGACATGCTCCCGGTCACTGTTGGCGAAATCGACATCGAAGGCACCGTCGGCGATGTGACCCTTGGCGCGATCGACTCCCGCTTCCGGCTGCGTGGCATTTTCACTCCCGATGGCTATACTCACTTCGACGGCCCGGGTTACACTCCCTATACGATGTATCCTGATTCGATGGATGACTTTGTCCTCGATGCCGGCGCCGGCTTTGATGCGCAGCTTTCGGTCGAGCATACCGGCCCATTGGTCGGTCCGGTTGGTCCTCCGGGCGGGCAGGGCACGGTCAACAGCATCACAATCGAGGGCGGCGACTTCGGCGCAGGCGCGGCGGTGTCTGTGGTGGGCTCGATCCGCCACTTCACCCTGGGCGCGGGTAGCATGGTCTCCGGCTCGGTGCTGGAGTCCGAGACCGCCATCGACGAGATCGAGGTGCACGGCAGCATCGAAGCCGGGGTGTCGATTTTGGAGGGCGACGAGACGCCGATCCCGGGCTACCCCGGATACGGCGGCATTGGCCGGATTTATGTTACCGGCGATCTGATGGCGGACATCAGTTACCAGTCGTTTACCTTCGCCTGTCCGTTGGAGGTGGAAGGCACCCTTGGCGGCTCGGTTCGCCTTGCGCGCAACTGGGGCACCATGGAGAGCATTCGCGTGGGCACGATTGGCTCCACCGGCTCCCTTATCATCGGCGGCGCAGTCGGCCCCGGCACCACGGACACTGAGCAGTACGTCATGGGCGATGTGGTCGTCGGAAGCATTGAGGCCGGCGGCCTCTTGCAGATGGAGCGTGGGAATTTCTATGGCGATGTCTCCATTCTCGGGGACCTTGACGGCACGTTTCGGACGGGCAATGCAGGGGCGGGGCTGGGGCGTGTCTATGGCACGCTGTATGTCGGCGGCGATATTGGACCTACCGGTTTAATCGAGACTCTGGACCCCGCCTTCGGCATGATCAATCGCCTTGAAGTGGCGGGCGACGTTTTGCCTGCGGAGATGAATGATGACGGGACCATGGCTCCGGGCGGCACGATCAACGTTGCAAGCTGGATTGCCTACATGGAGGTCCATGGCGACGGCGGCTTCCAGGGGAACCTGAACGTCGGCGGCGGCATGATCAAGATGACCGTGGACGGCGGCGATCTGGGCGGTGCGATTAACGTTACCGGGTCCGTGCAGCAGGGCATCGAGGCCATGTACGACGTGGCCGATGCCAACATCAACGTCGGTGGCACACTCGCGGGCCTTACGGTGCATGGCAATATCGAGCGCGATGTGACGGTGACAACCGGGGGCGACCTCGGAATTTTGCGCGTGTACGCCACCGGTCCGCTTG
This sequence comes from Planctomycetota bacterium, assembly GCA_013152475.1. Classification (GTDB taxonomy): domain Bacteria; phylum Planctomycetota; class Brocadiia; order JAADGH01; family JAADGH01; genus JAADGH01. The sequence goes on along the minus strand of JAADGH010000239.1, from coordinate 160,726 downwards.
GGGGGGATATGGCCGGGCAGGTCTATGTGGGCGGGAATCTCACAAATGCCGTGATACAGAACGACTTCAGCGGCACAATCAGTGTCGCAGGCGACGTGGGCGGCGTGGAGGTTGGCAAGGCAGGTATCGGCGGGGATTTCCTCGATCAGGCCCTGCTGGAGACGACCGGCGGCAACTTCACATCGGACATCATTATCCACGGCGATTTCCTGGGCCAGATTCAGACCCCGAACGACTTCGCCGCGACGGCCGATTTTCAGGTTATGGGCACGATGGACGGCCGTGTGATTGCAGACGGCGCGTTCGATGGCGCGGTGAACCTGTCCGGCGACCTCGGCGCGACAGGTGAGATTTACGGCGCCACGTCGCTGGGCATTGTCAACATCGCCGGTAACGTCCTTGATGGCTCTCGCATCGGCACACGGGGTTCGTGGGTTGGTGGGACCATTGGGGGCGATTTCGGGGGCAACATTGACGTGACAATGGACATGCTGGCCGATCTGACCGTGGGGGGCAACTTCACCGGCAACCTTGGCGTGGGCAACGACATAAAGGGCCAGGTCGTGATCGGCGGGAATTTTGTCGACGGCGAGATCCTTGCGGGCGCGATCGGGAATTTGATAAGCGCCAGTTCCTTCAGCGGGGGCCAGATCGGCACCAGCGTCGGCGATATTTACGGCCGGGTCTTGGCAGTAAACGGGGATCTGGGCACGCCGATTTCGTCGGCGGGCGGCATCATGGACATCTGCACGCTCAACGGAGATCTGACGGCGGACCTGACGGCATGGGGCGGCGATGTGATCCGTGTCGAGATTCACGGTGATATTGCGCCCGGCGTCACCATCTCTGCGCCCGGCGGAAACGTTCAGTCATCGACCAACGACCTTGTGGGCATCCCCTACGGCGTAATCATTTACGGTCAGGTCCTTGGGCGAATTGATGTCGGACGCCACCCGACACCAGAATTCATCTGGTACGAAAACATCGACGGCTTTGGCGGCGACACGCTCGCGGCCATGAACGAAATCTACTCCTTCCACCTCTTTGACGGCAGCCTGTGGACGCCCCAGATGATCATGGACATCGCGATCGACGGCGCGTTCGGTCTCGATGCCGATGGCTGCGCCTACGTGGACCTCTACTTCCCGACCGCCGCCGAGGGCGGCCGGGATATTGTCTCTATGTTGTACAGCAAGGGCATCACCTACCGAAACCTTACGGCGCGGAACATCCACTGGGTCCAGTGGAGCGACGACGGCACTTATACCTGGGACCCGCAGGTCAGCGTTGCAGGCACCCTCACCTTGGGCTACATCGGCGTTAATGGCACGTGGGGACCCGACTGGCTCGAATTCCAGGACGTCAACAATATCGTCGTAACCGATACCGGGATGACGGGCGCATACATGCGCGTCCACGGCGACCTGACCGGCGACGTGACGATGAACGGCCCTATCCCGAGCTACGACCCGACGGGCAATCCCAACGGCGGCCCGACAGGTATTTACGTGGATGGCGCCATGTCAGGGTATATCACGACCGGTGTTACGCTGAACAGCACCGACACCTATACGTTCGTCGAGAACGCCACGACGTACACGTATACCTTCAACGGCGCTTCGACCGGCATCAATCTGAACGGGAGGGACCGCTACAGCAACGGCGAGATCACCATCGAGCTGCACGACGCCCAGGGCGCCACTCAGACGGTCTTTGCGGCGGGTCTGCCCGCAGGGTTTGTGGAGCGGAACATCAACTTCACAGGGGATTTGCAGGTCAACTCGCTGGCGGCGTCTTTGTTCCGCCCGTACGGCATAGAGAACATGACTGTCGCTACCGGCGCGCTCACGAGCACCGTGTCGTCCTACACAAATATCGGGTCGCTGACGCTGGGCGACGCGACGTATGCCTACGACACCCCGATCCTGACAGGGCTTGTGGAGGCATTGGGCAACGATGGGACCGATGGCAGCATCGGCGCTTTGACCATCACCAGCGGCGCGATCAGCGGTACCGTTCGTGCGCAGGGCGACTTCGGCGCGATTACCTTGGACGATGGGCAGTTGGCGAGTACGGGTGTTATCGAGACGATTGCGGGCGACTTCGCGGGCGAAATCCAGTTCCTCGACCCCGATCCCTTCGGCGGAGGGGGCGCGAACGAGGTTCGGCTGGCCGGGACCATCCGGGCTGTTGCCGGAAGCTTCCTCCGGAACATGGCCGAGCAGTACAATAACTACCAGATTCTCTACGTCCAGGGCCACGCGGAGGGTGCGAGTATCCTTGCGGGCCAGGACATCCTGGGCAAGCTGTACTTCTGGGGACATCTGCAGGGCGTCACGATTGACGCCGGGGGAAAGATAGGCGACAGCGAGTATATCTTGACGAACGGCTTCAACGACGACCAAGAGCCAAGCGGGTTGTTCGACGAGGATAGCGAGGTTGAGGACACCGATGTTATCTACGTGCGAGAGGAGATCGGCCCTCAAGGGTTGACCCCCACGACCATCCACGCCAACTCCCTGGAACAGCGAATCCGCACCGATGCGGCAGATGGGTTCCGGAATACGGGCGACCCCAGCACCTACACGGTCATCGACATTGACGAGTTTATCATCGGGCGCATCCAGGCCACCGGCGGAGTGGGGGGCGTGGGCCAGTGGGGCAACGCGTATATCAATCTCGAGGTCGGCGACCTGAGCACGCTGGGCAATGTCGCCACCCTCGGCGACGAGCAGCATGTCATCCGCACAGTGGGCACGTGGCTGTTTGTGGGTGACAAGCTGGGTGGAAACCTGAATATCTACGGAGACGTGTCAGGCGACATCGCCCTCGGTCTGTGGCAGACGACCGTCGAGCGCGGCACGGTCTCCAACGATACCTACCTGTGGATTGGCGGGACGGCCGACGACACGTTTGACCTGTGGGCCTGTTACGAGGTCGGCGGCCAGATCGCAATTCGCCGCCTCGAAGGGGATATCTACACCTATCAGGGCAATTTCGTCCAGGGCATCAGCGCACAGATTGTCCTTGGAAACATCGACTCGGTCGGCTCCACGGGGCGTGGGCGCATCCTTGTGCAGCAGAGCAGCTCGTCCCACATGGTGCCGGCCTCGGCGGGATTCAGCGGTTCGCTGTATGCTACCGAACACTTTGATTCGGACAACAGCGGGGGGGTCACCTTCGGCATGGACCTGACCGAGACACACGCCGATGAAGGGAACTTCAACGGCCGGTTGCTCGTCTGGAATGGGGGGGACATCGGCGGACAGATCATCATCGACAAGGACCTTGGGACGTCTTACTCGCGACTCGATCAATACGGCCTGCCCTATGGCGGTCTCATTTCCACCATCCCGCCGGGCACGATCGGGCAATACAACGATCCGACGGCCCGAGGCAGGATTCAAAGCGGCGTGGTGCAGGTGGGGGGCATGGCGTATGGCATGCTTCAGGGCTACTTCGATCTCAGTTCAGGCGGCTACACGTCCTTCTTCTATACTGAAGACGGGACCGACCGCTACATCAACGCCTGGACGGGCGCCATTGACCTTTCGGCGTACGGGTACAAGTCGTACGGCGCCATCTCCGGGTCCGGATCGGGAGGCGAAATCCTGACGATTGCCACAGTCAATGGTCTTCTGCGCGACAGCAGCAACCATGCCACCTTCGAGCTTGACTTTCAGGACCCGCTGGACACACCGTGGCGAATCTGCTCGGAAGAGGCCCGATACAGCTTCGGCGGCACTCTCGATCTGACGAGTTACTCCATCGCTGCGGGCGATGCCCCTCTCGGTGATGCGTGGGCGGGCACGGACTGGCTGAGCAGGAGAATCGCCAACGATTTCTGGGGCAGTGTGGCTCAGTACAATACCCGACCCTACAACATCGGGAGTGTCACGGTCAACGGCGCCAACCTGGACGTGGCGGATGCGCCGATCATCATGGCCGAGCACGCAATCACGGGAACCATCAGCTACAACGGAACGATCGGGGCGGGAGACACCTTCACCATCGGCCAGGGGAGCAACGAGGGATCGCTCCCGTTGAACAGTCCGAACTACCTGGTCGCGCACACGGTGAATATCGCGCCGACCGTGACGGGGACCTTTTCCGTGGAGATCCACGGAGAGCTCGGTCTACGCGTCGGCAAGGAAGGCTGGATGGACGACCCGAACGGCATCGCCACGATCTGGCTCGATACGGGCGCGGGCATCACCGAGTTCGACCCGTGGCTGACCGCCGGCGGGCCGAGCACGGGCGATGTCTATGTCCAAAGTACGCTCGGCTATTTTGATCCGGTTGATCCTACCCCCGTGGCCGCCCAGAGAATGCTTGGCTACGTGGGCGACATCCGCCTGAGCAGCCTCGGCGCCGGCGAGCAGTTCGCCGCCTTCAACATCGGAAACCTGCGAATCGCGACGGGCAACTTCGACGGCGAGCTGACTGTGGCGCGCAACCTGGCCAGGGAGTGGGATTCCAGCGCAGCCGTCGGCAGCCGGGCCGAGAAGCTTATCTTCGAGGACCCGAGCGGGATCGTGAGCTTCGGCGGCACGATCATCGCCGGCGGCAGCATGTTCAACCTGCACGAGATGTATAACGAGGCGAACTCCGGCACCTCCGACGCGCAGAAGGATCTCATGCTGACCGAACTCCAGCAGGACCTGACCCTGGGCGGAGGGACGTTCAGCGGCACGATCCGCGCCGGCAACGAGATCGGCAATGTCAACATCAACGGCGACATGGATGACGGCCACCTCTACGCCGGCAGCCGCGTGGCCTCGGTCGGCGGTTTCTGGGACCGCATCGGCGGGCTGCTCATCGAAGGCAACATGATCAACAGCTCCGATGTGATCGCCGGCGACAGTATCGCCACCGGCGAGAACCTCCAGGTGCGCATCAGCAGTTGGATGGGCGATCCGACGAAGGACCACATCGGGATGGACTCTACGTCCAAAATCGACTCCCTTGCCGGGACGATCGCCCTCGGCGGGGGCTGGCGCTGGGACAAAAACTCCTACTACCAACCGGCGGCGGCGAGCGAGCTGAAACCTGAGGACCTTGTCCTCATCGACTTCGGGTGGTCCTCCATCGGCAACTCGCCGAGATACTATACACGCGGCGTCCTCATCCGCGGCGGCGGCAGCCTCAATGGGACGATCCATGCCGGCGGCCAGATCGGCCAGATCAGTATCAAGCATACGCTCGGCGATGCAAACAACCCGCCGGGCGGCGGCGACTATCATATCCTTGGCGAGCCGGGCCCCGGGGGGACGTACTGGGTCGGCGGCTTCGGCCCGGATGCGGCCATCATCTCCGACACGATGCGGACCGAGACGATCTATATCCAGGGCGTCGAGGACCCCACGAGGACAAACCTCCGCGGCGGCAAGGGCCACTTCGAGGGCCAGTTGTACTTCGCTTACGAATCTCCGACCGTCTTCATCGGGACGCCTGCCGGGCGCTACGGCAATGCCGTTCCTCTCGGCGGCGACATGTCGGGCGCGGCCCTCATCAGCTCCGGCGGCTGGGATATGCCCCTCTGGGCCATGCGGCGGCCTGCCGGCGGCACCTATGCCCAGATCGACTATGAGAACTACAGCGAGACGCGAACGGGACAGCTCGAAGGCGACATCCATATATATAATGGAAACGTCGGTCCGAACGTGGTCATCCAGGCCGAGGGCGATGTCGTCGGCTGGGTGGTGGTCGGGACGGACAATTCCGCCGATCACAGCAGCCCGTACGGCGGCAACTTCTACGGCACACTAAAGTCGCTGAATGGGGACGTGCAATACGGCATCAATGCCGCAGGCGACTTCGGCGGCACGATCATTGCGGAGAACGGAAGCCTCGGCAATGGCGGCACTCTCATGGACATCGAAGGCAGCATCCTGCCAGGGGCCACCATCTGGGCTGCGGACGACATCAACGGAAATATCTATGTTGGTGTAGATACGGATGACGCCTCCTACGGGGAATACGTCGGCGGCGTCGATGCCGCCTATGCCCTAACGACGGGTGACGTCGATAAGGATGGAGACATCGATATCGTGACCGGTCACATCGGCTCGCCGAGCCGCGTATTCCTGAATGACGGCGCCGGCACCTTTGCCAACGGCATCGGCGTGAGCTTGGACGTAACCGACACCCGGGCCGTGGCCTTGGGCGACGTGAACGGCGACGGAGCGCTGGACTTGGTCACCGGCAACTACAACCAGAGCAACCGCCTGTATCTGGGGCGGTGGGACGATACGATCGCGGGCGGCGGCAACAACAACGGCATGTTCGATGCCGGCGAGACCTGGCTGGGCTTCCGCGTGGGCGTGGATATTGCGCTGGATGCCGACAACACACGCGCCATCGCCGTGGCGGATATCGATGGCGACGGCTTGGCCGACGTCATCGTCGGCAACTACGGCGAGGTGAACAAGTGGTATCGAGGCAACGGGGACGGGACGTTCCAGGCCGCTGTCAACATCACGGGGGACGTCCAGAACACGACGTGCGTGGCGGTGGACGACCTGAACCCCGGCGGCAATGTGGAGATTCTTTTCGGGAACTATGGCCAGGTGAACCGGGTCTATCAATACGCCGCCGGCTTCAGCACATGGCGCAATGTCACGGGCGATGCGAACAATACCACAGACGTCGCGATTGCCGATATTAACGAGGACGGCCGCCTGGATGTGGTGGTGGCGAACTATAATCAGACGAACAGGTTCTATGCCAACAACGCCGGCTCGTTTGCGGCGGGGGTAAACATCAGCGGCAACGTTCAGAACACCGAGGGCATCGCCGTGGCCGACATGGACGGCGACCTGCACCTCGATATTGTTGTGGGCAATTTGGGCCAGGTAAACCGGCTCTATCGCGGCAACGGCGCCGGCGGGTTCACGCCGGGCGAGGATATCAGCGGGGATACGTGGGAGACGCATGACATTGCCCTGGTGGAGCTCGACGGGGCGCTCGGGCCGGATGTCGTCGCGGCCAATGCCGGCGCATCCAGCCGGATTTACTACAACAGCGGCGGCGGAGCGTTCGTGGCCGGGCTGGATATCAGTGCGGACACCGATGACTCCCGCGCCATTGCCACAGCCGACATGAACAATGACGGCGATCTCGATGTCGTGGTCGGAAACTACGGCGAGGCCAACAAGCTCTACCTCGGCAACGGCGACGGGACCTTTGGGCCCGGCATCGATATCTATGCCGTGACGGGATATGACGCGATCGGTGGGGTCGTTACCACGACGGTTCATACGGACAATACCACCTCCGTCGCCATCGCCGATATGAACTACGACGGCAATATGGACGTGATCGTCGCCAACGATGGCCAAGTGAACCGGGTCTACTGGGGCGACGGGAACGGGGGATTCACGATCTTCCAGGACGGCGATCCAACCCAGCCCATCAAGCCGTGGGAGTCGTCCGAAACCGAGAACACCACATGCGTGGCCGTGGCCGACGTGACCGGGGACGGAGTCATTGACATTGTGGTGGGCAACTCGGGCGCACAGGTCAATAGAATCTACGCCGGTCAGTTCATCGACGTCGACCCGTTCAACGGGCAGTTCGATCCCGGCGAGCAGTGGAACGGCATCGCGCCGAACGGGACCGCCATCGGCGGCCCGAGTAACACCCAGGCCGTGGCTCTTGGCGATGCCGACACCGACAGCGACCTCGACATCTTCTTCGGCAACGTCGGCCAGACCGACGTGATTCACATGAACCTGGGCGGCGGCGCGTTCGGGGCCGCGCAGCAGATCAGCGCGGACACGTACAATACGTATGCCATCGCGGTGGGCGATTTCAACAATGACAATGATCTGGACGTTGTCACAGGGAACCTCGGACAGGTAAACAGATACTATCAGGGCAATGGGAACGGCACATTTGCAGCCGGAACCAACATTAGCGCGGATACGGGGAACACGCGGGGCCTGTCCGTGGGCCTCATCGACGGGGACGGAAACCTCGACATCGTCGTCGCCAACGATGGCGGGACCACGAGGATCTACCGCGGCAACGGCAACGGCACGTTCCAGGCCGGGGCGGATGTCGCGCCGGATGCGGACAATAGCTATGATGTGGTTCTGGGCGACGTGAACGACAGCGGCCAGCTCGACATGTTCGTCGCCAACAGCGGCCAGGCAAACAAAGTCTATTTCAACAGCGGCGGCCAGGCCTTCGGCAATGCGAAGAATCTGAATACGACGGTGACGATCCATGCCGGCCGTGACTTCATCCGGGGCGTGCAGCTTCTCTCTCTCGGCGATTTTTACAATGTCAACGTCGATGTGGGCCGCGACTTCGGCGGGTCGGTAGTCAACGGCGGCGCGGTGGACTACAGCGGATATGTCCTCTATGCGGCGCGCGGCGGGTTCCTGGACACATCCATCGATATCGCCCGCGATATGCGGGGCACGATCTACAGTCGGATCGACAAGGCCGAGATCTACAGCCTGGAATACGACCACCCGAACTCAATCCTGAACACCCCCGCCGGTGTGAGCCGATGGTCGTACGGCGGTTTTCATGGCGGGGCGGACTACAGCTTCAGCGGCGGCTACGTGACCAATGACAGCAATGTGGACTTTGGCGGGCACATTCGTGTCGGCGGCGATTGGACGGCGGAGGGCGAGTTCTGGGTCGATGGCCATATTTTCACGAATATCGATGTCGTGGGCGACTGGGACGCCACTCATCCAACCGAGCCCCGCGATGGCGATTTCTACGGGCGAATTCGTGTAGTAACCTATACCGGGGACCACAATAACCCCAACCGCGAAATCGCCGGCGACATCCGGGGCGACGCGGCTACAGGCAATGGACGCTTCCGAATCTACGGCGATTTCTACGATCCGGACGGGTTTGCTCAGGACAACATGTCCAACGACTACTGGCTCTCCTGGTCGCGGGCGGATACCCTCCCCGGAGGGCAGATCATCACCTACTCCGGCGACATCAATAACAATATCTACATCGGCGGCGATTTCGTATCCGGCCGGATCGGCGCTGGGATGTACACCACATGGACCGGCGGCTTCTCCAGTTCCGATCCATACTACTGGTCGCGCGACATAGGCCGCGACTTCCTCCTCGACGTCCAAGGCGGTATGCAGGAGGAGGCCTACCTGCTGGCCGGCTATGATTTTGAAGCCTACACGAACGACCCGGTCATCTGGGACGCCGATACGGGCATGGCCGACACGGATTACCTGCAAGAGTCGCAATACTATGGCGGAAGGCGGCACTATTACTCCAGGGGGGCAACGATCAAGATCCGCGGCGGCGACATGGCGGGGACGATTCTGTCCGACACATGGCGTGGCACGCTCCAGATCCTGGGCGATGACGCCGACCTGAGCGGCATCGTTTCTTCCTATTACTGGATGGGCAACAGCGAAGGGGACGGCTCGGCAGGCGACACACAGCGCGGCGTAATCTTCATCCGCGACGGCAACCTCACCGGCGAGGTATCCGGCCAATACATGGGCAGCGACATCTGGGTCCGCGACGGCGACTTCCACGGCCCGGGCAGCTTTGCGACGGTCAACACCGACGACGGCGTGGACAATGGCAACATCACGGGCGTCATTCGCGCCGGGAAATACATCGCCAGCGGCACGCACATCATCACGACCGGCCCGGTGTGGTATTCGGCGGTCGGAACGCCTGAGCCCTATTGGTACAGCCCGAGCGCCAGCCTGTATGACGGCGGCGGCAACTTCTCCGGCACGATCTTCGCAAATGACTTCAACGATGCCAATATGCGCATTGGCGGATCGATTACCAGCGATGCCTACGTGATCGCCGGCAGGGACCTCCAGGCCAATGTCTGGGCCGGCTTCCTTCATCCGGACGACCGGAATGCCCAGATCGACGGCAGCTTCTGGGCGGGCCGTGATTTCCTCGATATGGTTCGCCTCTACCGACAGGGCGGCAACCACTCGTGGCGTCGCGGCGGCGATTTTGGCGATGACTTCGATATGCATGTCGGTCGGGATTATTGGGGGGAGATTCGCGCCGATAACGGCAACTTCTACGGCACGATCGAGGTCGGCCGCGACTTCGGCGGGCGCATCTGGATCGACATGAACTGGGGCTCCGACAGCCTGACACGCCGGGTGGTCGGCCGGATCGGCCGGGCAGGCGACCCGGACAGCACCATGAACGGCGACCCGTACGATGGCGCGCCAAACCTGGGCGCGGGATATACCTTCCTGACCATCGGCCGCGACCTGACGGCCCAGGGCGATGTCATGGCCGGGCGGGCGATCAATGCCAGCATCGACATCGGCCGCGATTTCTCCGGCCGGATTGGGTTGTTCGCGTATTATGACACCTCGTACACCTCGACCCAAACCGGCGATGACGGCCTGACCTACCGCACCCCGGGCGGGATTTATGGCGACATCACGATCGGCCGGGACATGTATGTGGACTACGTGAACGAGGACGAGGTGAGCACCGAATATCAGTCGTCGTTCTATTCGTTCCCCTCGGGCGCCGGCATCATCACCGCCGCTCGCGGCAGCATTGGCGATCCTCGGTACGCCCCGAGCAAGATCACCATCGGGCGGGACTTCATCGGCGGCGGCGCGCAGCCCGAGAACCCGAACCTCCAGATGCTTCTGCGCGGCTCGATCAATGCAGGCACATACATGACGTGGGGCAACGTGCATTGCTCCGTCCCCGTCCAGGCCGGCGACCGGAGCTTTATCAATGCCGATATTACCATCGGCCGCAACATGCGGAACGGCGCCACAATCTACACGCGCAACTACAGCACGAGCACGGCGCGCCCGGCCATGAACGGCAGCCTGAACGTCGGCTACGTGTATGACGATCTTGGCGTCCTTGTGCCATACCGTGAAGGAGGCGCGGCGGTCGGCGGCCTGATGGATGGCTCCTATCGCTCCCTTGGCGTCTCCAACTCGGCCAATGCCGGTGACATCCAGACCGACTTCCTGATCGGCGGCAGCATCGGCCCCAACGGCCTGATTGAATCGACGTCCGGCCGGATCCGCACCGACCTCGGCGCCACTTTCGATGTCGGCGCCGATCCGGAGATCGATGGGCATATCCAGGGCCGAGTGGAGTTCGATCATCGGGGTGACGCGACGTTCGACTACACCGAAAACGGCGTGGCGAAGTCCCTGGTCTTCACCGGGGCGGCTGTGGACGTGGAGATCTCCATCAACGGCAACGAATACAGCCGTACCGTGGAGTATGTTGATCCGAATACGCAGCAGCGCGTGGTCATCGATCTGCCCGACGGTCTCCTCGTCGATCAGGTCGAGGACATTGCCGCGCGCGGCGACTATATTGCCTTTGTCGGCCTGAACGAAGCGAGCGGCTACAAAGACCTGTTCATCTGCTACATCGACCCGACCACGGGTGCGCAGACACTGTGGAACGCGACGAACTGGGAAACCGAGCCCAGCCGGGCCTACGATCAGGATAGCTTCAACCCGATGTTCACGGGGACGAGCGGCGACTGGGTCGTCTTCGGCTCAAAGACCTATCGCAGCGGCGACCACACCGGCGGCCAGACGCAGGTGCACGCCTACCAGATCACCGGTCCCGGGGCCGGCACGCTGATGGACATCTCCCAGCTTGCATACAACAACGACGACGCCTTCAACTTCCAGGCGGCCAGCGACTATGTGGTTTACGAGATGGATACGAATCGCTACGTGGGTACCAGCCCATCGAGGCGCGTTTACTTCTACGACCTGACAACGGGTGTGGCAGGGTCGCCGACGCAGGTGGTGACGGCGGACCGCCCGAACTGGACGGCCTGGGGCGCCCAGATTTCCTACGACGATGCCGCAATCGGCGGGACCGGTGATACCTACATCGCCTTCAACGTTACCGAGCGGGACAACCACTGGGCGGCCGCGAGCCGGCTGTACTATACGACGGCGACGGAGATGACCACTGGCGCCGGAAATGCATGGCGGCTCGACGACAACACCGGAATCCGTTCATACGGCAGCGTCTATGAGCCGCAGATTTCCGGGCACTATGTCGTGGCCACAGGGGACACCGGAAACTACAACGGCCGGCGCGACATCGTGTTCTACGACCTGACACGGGCCCCCGGTGGCGACGGGATTCGGGGCGTTTCCCTGACGAACAACAACTACCGCGGCTACCGCTGGGGCTACTACACGTGGCAGACGTCCGCGTCCTACTACTCCTTCAACCCGTACATCAACGGCGACACGGTTGCCTTCGAAACGGACAATTACAACGGGCGCGGCGTGAGGGAGATCGAATACGTCGATCTGGATCCGAACGATGACGGGACACCGATCCAGAACGAAAGCGAGGTAAACCTGCAGCAGATTACGTTCAACGACGGGTTGGGCACGGATATCCGCGGGTACGGCACCGAGCGCGGGCCTTATCGCAACGGCTATCTTTTCCCGGCGCAGGACGCCTACGATCCGGTCGTGGCGCGGAATACGCAGGGCACGGCCTCCCTGAGCGACGACACCTACCACATCGTTTTCGAGCAGGTGCGCGACGCCACGCACACACCGGAGGATGGCATCCGAGATGTCATGTGGTATGACGTGGGCGACAACTTCCTGCGCAACCTGACGGAGAACACCGGCGGCCTCGACTCCTACAACTACAGCGTATCGGGCGACTCCCTGGTGTTCCAGACATCGAGGCCCTATGGCGCACCGGTTGCAGGCGATGGCGGCTGGACCACGGTGACCACGTCGCCGGAGGCTGGTTGTGACGGCGACGGGCTCATCACTGACATCTACTTCATGGACCTGTCCGAAGGGGTGTTGAGCCTTGAAAACCTTACGAACAACCAGCACGCCTCGGGGCGCATGGATGTCAAAGGGTCGTACGAGCCGATTCTGCGGGCGGACGGCATGGTGGTCTTCACCTCCGACGTGGAGACCTACTCCGACCTGACCAGCGGCCTGGTCACGGTGCGGTCCCTGGGCGGCGCTCCGAGCCTGACGGCCACCAATGTGGATATCAAGCATATCTACTCGCCGAATTCTCCCTTTGGCGCCATTGATGTGGGGAGCATCCAGGGCAATGTCTGGGCGCAGAGCTTCGGCAACGTGACGACGGCGGGCGACGTGAATAACCTCTTCCACATGAACGCCGGCACGGACATGACGTCCGCTATCACGATCGGCGGGAATCTGGTGGGTGAGATCAGCACGCCGATCGGATCGATGGCCAACATTACGGGGACCATCAACATCGCCGGCGACATCCTTTCCACGGGCGTCATCCGGCCGGGAGGCGATGGGTCCGCCACGCCGGGAATCTACGGGAATATTGCTTCCGGCAGCCTTACGGTAGGCGGTTCCAACTACGGACGGGTCTACACCGCACTGAACGGCGGCGGGGGATGGACCGATACGGAGGGCGGCCTCGCCCGGACCGTCAACATTACGGTCGGCGGCCTGACAGGGCTGGTGATCGCCGACGGCACGAACGGCCTGAGCCCCGCCGGGGCGTCTCCGTTCGAGGTGAGTATCCAGCAGCCTGTCACGGCCAATCAGCTCGCCACGGGCCTGATTACGACGACCAACGCCGACTTCGGCCTGGGCGATATGACCATCAACGGTTGGGCGGCCGAGAACATTACGGTCTATGATGTCAGCGGCGTGGTGACCATTCCGGGCGGCATTCCGGGCGGGTCGTTCACCATCCAGGGCGATGTGCGGGCCGGCGCCGTCATCGACACGGTCATGTCTCCGATTCTCAGCGGCGCCCTGGCCGTGGGCGGGACAGTGGACGGGCAGATCATGTTCTCCCTTCCCGTTACCGGCATCGGCGTTGAGAGCTTCTCCTGGTATGAGGACTATGTGAACCAGGGCGGCGCGCCGGCCCTGAACAATCAAAATTCGGTGATCTGGGATGCGTCGGTCGGCAACGCCGCATTCATAGATTTCGTGATCGGTGATGGCCTGGGCGCGCGCAACTCCATCGGAACGGAAGGCATAGTTAGCGTCACTGTGTTCGACGCGACGCACGCTGCGCTGGGTTCCCTGGACATGCTTACAAGCGGCACCGTGGCCTTGCCGGGCAGCGACTATCTGGACTTCGACCACATTATGGCGGCGCAGATACTCTCCACCGATGCATCGGGTACCGGCGTTATCGGCATTCAGGCGAACAGCATCCGTTACGTGATGCTCGAAACGTTTGGTCTTGCCGAGCAGGTGACCACGGGAATCTTCGAGCCGTCCGGCGCGGGCGGAGGCGCGGTAGGCGGCGATCTGGGGGGCTTCACGCTGCTGAACGCGGGGAACATGTCCGGAACGCTGGACATCGGCCGCGACCTGACCGGTTGGATTACCGTGACCAATGGCGATCTGGACGGGGTTATCGACATCGGCCGCAATATTGTGGCCGGCGCGGGCATCGACCCGACCATGCTGGGCGGCGGCGGCACGCTCCTCCCCGGCGTCCTGACGGTGGATGGCGCGGTGGACGGGACGGTGGTTGTGCCGAATGTGGAGATGTGGGGCATGGCGGGAGGATTCACCTGGAACGAGGCGGGCAATGCCAATACCGTGATCGTGGACAATACGCTGGGCGGCGGCACGGCCACACTGACCATCGGCACGGGCGACGGCCGGCGCAACCTGGCCGGCAGGAAGGGCCTCGTCAGCCTTGTCGTGAATGGCGTGGCGGACAGTGTGAACATCAACGTGGCGTCCGTCACATCCCCGGCGACCCCTCTGGACTTCCTCGATATTACGGCAACGGACGGGACGAACACGGGCCTGATCGGCACCCTGAACTTGGCCGATGGAGTGGGCACGGACGATGCCAGCGTGCTTGGCACAATCACGTATGACATTTTTCCACAGGCGGACCTGGCAACCGGCCTGAATCCGAGCGTGGATGTGGGCGAGCTCCACAACTTCTTTGTGCGGAGCAGTCACCTGGGCGATGACATCAACGGCGTCACCGGCGGCGGCACACTGACAACCCACGCGACAGGCGGCGCAAGTGGAAATGTGACGGGGACGGTTCAATCTCTCGTGGGGTCCATCTTCAACAATAAGGTGGATATTGGGGGCGTCATCATCGGCGACGCGAAGAATGGCGGCTTGGTGACAGAGGTCGGATACTTTACAAATGGTGGGACGTGGATCAGTTCATTCACGTACACTGAGAACGGGGACACGGAGACGGTTGATCTGAACGTGGGCGACATCATGTTTCAGATCGGCTCGGCCACGGTGCGGATCGGCCGCTTCGGCACCGCGACAGGCGGACCGGATGGCGAGGGGATGCTTACGATTGACGCGCCGGGTGTGGACCTGTCCGACTGGGCGTTTTCCGGCGCACAAATCGACCTGACGGCGGCGGGTGGCTTCGTGCAAGACCTGATCCTGTACGATCTGCATGCAAAAACGGTGACGCTGCGGATGGACGATCAGCACTCCGAGGGCACGATTCGGGTGGACGGCCTTGACGGGACCTTCAGCGGGAGGATTGTCTCTCGCGGTGATCTTGGGACGATCATGATTGAAGGGGACGACTTCTCCGGCGTTATGAGCGGCAACATTACCGCGCAGGGCGCTACACCGGGCAGCAACGGCGACATCGAACACGTCTACTTCACAAATATGGGTTCGGACCTGCGGGGCGGAATCAGCGCTGCGGGCGACATCGGATCGGTAGAGTTCCTGCAGGGCGATGGGGCGCGAAACGGCCAGCCCAACGATGCAAACCACCATGACTTTGCCCAGGGCGCTGTGGTCCAGGCTGGGGGGAACATCGGATACTTCAAGATCCTGGACGGCTGGTGGGGAGACAATGGCGCCACGTCCTATCAGGCCGGCTTTAACGGCCGACTCGAAGCGGGCTTGAGCATCGGGCGGATTGATGTGGGGTCCTACGCAAATCGCTCTGTCATCGGGCCGGGCGCCCGGATTCTGGCGGGGCAGTCGCCTGGCGGTGAGGGCGGGGATATTGGCGACATCCGGGTCTATTCGCATTCCGGCAGCGGCGACTACAGCCGCGGGGGCGGCATCACGGCAGGCCCGAACGAGACGGCCAATCCGAACATCGCCGGTGTCCTGATCAGCGCGGAAGCGGGTTCGGACAGTTATGGCGACATCGGCTACATCAGCGTGATGAACGGCTGCGTCACAAGCGATGACAATGACAACGCTGAAGGTCGGTACAATACGGTTGCGGTCCATGCCGATGGGAACCTCGGCGGCGTATATGTCCAGAGCGTAATTCAGGGCTTCTGGTTTGTTGGTGACGAGAACATCGACGGCGGCGATGCGATAAACGGCACCGAAGGCTGGGGGGATGGCAGCGCGGACATCGGGGGGGGCGCCGGTGGAAGCATCCTGCACGGTTTCGTGTCGCGTGACAGCAACAACCAGACGCGTATCATCAATGTAGCCGGCGGGAGCGTGCGGTCGGGCGACATTGGTGTTCTGGATCGCGCCGACACGTCCGACAGTGAGTTCGATTACGAAGTCTTTGAGATCATGGACTTCGTGAACGGCAAGGTTACGATCGATAATCTGCCGCGGGCAACGATCTCCGAATACTCTCTGGGCGATTTTGGGCGCAGTGGCAACAACTGGGGCGACCTCTTCCGAGCCGATGGAACGGTGTACGGCGATATCATTGCCGGCAGTCGCGCCAGCAGCATTCACAGCCATTACGGTCTCTATAATCCGACTACGAGCAGCGTTGAGTCGCCGACAAAGCCATTCGAGTTTGGCGCCCTTAAGGGAGATATCCGCGTCAATGGGTGGAGTGGCGATATCAATGTGGATATCGTTATCCACAACGATTACGACGGCATGATTCTGGCCCAGGATCGCTTCTATCGTGGTATCTGGATCGATGGCGACTTCGGCGGCCAGTTGATTACGAACCCGGGCGTGGTGGTCCCCACCAATGGTGTTCGCCCGCCCGATACGGGGATTGACCCGGATGGATTCATGGCGGGCACCTACCAGATATCGAATCTGGGCGGTATGCGGTCCTATGTGAGCCAGTTGGGTCTTGAACGGGGGTTCAACATCTATGGAAACGTGGAGCGCGGCGCAAAGATCGTTGTCGGTGGGCGCGGGTCCCTCGGAATGTTCTGGCGGAACTGGGGCGGCAACTACGAGGAGACATGGGGCGACCTCAAGATCGACGGGAACATGGACGGGCTGGTCCGCATCGGCACGAGGGTCGAAAATTATGGCGGCAACCTGAATTCGTCCATTGTGGTCGGGGGCGATCTGACGGGCGTCGTCGACATTTCGGGCAGCATTACCAAGGCCTACTGGACCACCGCGAGCAATCGGGGCTATATGTCCGGCGAGATCGACGTGGCTGGACAGATTCGAAGCGGCGCGGTATCGGTCGGGTCGAGCTACCTGACCGGCGGCAAGGGCGGTGTCATCATGGGCCCGATCACTTCTCACGGCCATGCGCTCGACGGCAGCTCATTTATGTATAGCGAAGACGGCGTCTCGAAGTCGATCATTCTGGATGGTCCGGGCGGGGGCAATACGGCGGACATTACGATCGACGGCGGACATATGCTCCCACTGCGGTACGAGAACCTCGACCTCACCAGTGGATACGAGTACAGCAGCGTGACGACCTACAACGGCGAAGCGTTCATCATGTACTACGACAACAACTGGACGGTGCGCGACACCGGCACATACGCTGTTCATACCAGCGGCGACTTCGACACCACGCGCACCCAGAACGGCATCGGTCCGCATGACCTGCACGCACAGGTCAGCCTGAGCCTGTCCAGTGCCGCCGGTATTGGCGCCGGCGAGCGGGTCATCCTGCGCAATGCCGACCTCGGCGACATGAATCTGGGCGTCGGCGGCGACATCGCCGGCCTGCTCCAGGTGGACGGCGGCGACGTTGTCGGCACGGTCCTCGTGGACGACGCGGCGACGTTCGTGTTCAACACGGCGGGCATTGATGTGTCCGGCACCATCGGCGACATCCGTCGCGTGGGCAACCGCACATTGGCCCAGTTCAGCAACGGGGGCATCTTCTTCACTGGCGGCAGCTTGACTGCGGGGACGTTTGGCTACCGCAACGGCTGGGATGTAGATCGGGTATACGTAACGGGCACGACCATCAACGGCCTCTCCCTCGACACGGTCCGCAACGTGGATGCGCCGGTCACGGAACCCGGCGTGACGCCGGCTGCGATTGACGTAACCACGAGCACGGGCATGGGCCTGACGCTCGGCGCCTTCGGTGTGGGCGACACCTTCACCACGCTGCCGGGGACAAAGATCAGCGGCCTGACGGCGGCCGGTCGCCTGCAGGGCGCAATCTACATCGACGGCGACGTCGTGCCGGGCGGCGAGGGCATTCGAGGCGGCAACAACGAGATGGACTCCGGGATCCTGACGGTTACCGGCGTCATTCGCGGCAAGGTGCAGACATACCTGGACGACGGTGTTACGTTCACCTACTTCGAAAACGGGGAGCAGTGCGACGTGACGGTGACAGGCATCGATCCGGCGGCGGTAGGGCCGGGCGGCGAAGCGCTGTTTGTCATCAACGGCGAGAGCGGCTCGGAGCAGGGTCTCGGTGTTGGGCCGTACATGGGCCACGGCCAGGCCAGTCTGACGGCCTACCGTGTGCAGTCCCTGGGGCCGACCGGCGCAACAAACATCGAGGTCTTTGAGGACAAGCTGGTCTACGAGCGGAGTGGCAACATCTACTATTGGACAGGATCCGGGCAGGTGTTGATCACACTCCCCGGCGGGTATTCTCAGCCGCAGAACCCGACCATCCACGGCGGCTATATCGCCTTTGAGGCGTGGGATGGCGATGATTGGGATATCCTGCGCTATCAGTTTAACGGAAGCACGGTAACCTACGTCGACGCGGTTTCCGAGCTGGGTTTCGCCGGCGGCGACAACAACGTAGATGACCGCAATGTTGACAACTACAACGATACCTTTGTCTGGCAGCGGGTCGATCCGGATACGCTGGCGACCTATGCCGTGACCGAATGGGATATCATCTACTTCGATGGCAGCGCCGAGCAGGTCTACACGGACGACAACCTGACGTTCAACCCGGCTGCGGGCGATACGCCTGTGGATGATGTGAACCCGTCGATTCACAATACCTATGTGACGTGGGAACACCTGGACACGAACAAGGGCCTCGATGAAGCGGGCTTGGCCATTCCGGATGACTGGGATATCTACTACCGGCGCACGTCCTGGGCCGCGAGCAGCACGCGGAATATTTCCGATGGAGACGAAGACAACCTTCGCGATGACTTGGCCCCCGACAGCTACAGCAGCCGCGCCGTCTTCCAAGCGAATGACGGAAACGATTTCGAGATATTCTTCTATGACGGCTACGTGACCACTCAGTTGACCAACAACAATGTGGACGACATGAACCCCTCGCTCTACGATTGGGACGTCGCGTTTGCGCGAGGCGATTACGATGAGGGAACGTCCACTTGGCTCGACGGGGAGATTTATCTCTACGAGGAGACCACGGGCGCGGCAAAGCTGGTGGACCTGGGCGCCATGGGCGACGGGAACATCGACATCGAGCCGGATCTGTACGAGGGCGGCGTCGCCTGGCGGCGCGATCCGGGCGGCGTGGATCGCATCATGTGGCGACCGCCGTCGGTCTACCTCGGTGCGGACATGATCACCGCGAATAATGTGCAATTCGCGCAGATCGGCGACCAGGGCACGGAACGCGGCGTTGAGGTCCGCGAGATGACAATCACCAACGCCGATGTCGGGACGATCTTCCTCGGCCAGTTCGACGTGAACGACCGCATCTGGGCGCGCGATGTGTATAACATTACCCAGTCGGAGAACAACGATCGCTACTTCATCGACGGCCAGATTCGGGTCCACCGGATCGGGCGTGATGGCGCCGACGGCGGCACGATCACCGTGGGCCGGGGCGGCATCGGTCCGGTTGCGCTGATCGAGTCCGAGACGGACATCGGCACGCTCGTCGATTCCGACGGCATCCGGACGGCCGGGTTTGTGATCAACAATCACGCCTATACACGCTATGCGTACTGGATGACGAACGGTGGGAGGATTGAACTGGATAATTGGCAATCCACGAGGTCGGACACGCTTGTTACGTTTACCCAGGGCACCCCGACCGTGACGCTCAGTCTGACCGGCGGGGACGATTGGGAAACCACCCCGCAGACGATCGGCGCCGGCAGTGTGATCTCGGGGCCGGACGGGCGATTCTACACCATCCAGGCGAGGACCGGCGCGACCACGATAACGCTTACCGAGGTCTACCACGGTGAGACCGTCACGACCAGAAACACGCGGATCACGACGTTGACGGGGAGTCCGAACGCTGCCGCGCTGTGGACTGGCAACGAGAACAAGATCGTGAACAGGCTGCTCTACTTCGGTTGGGATTGGGGTTACCATCGCGTCAAATCGGTTGATCCGGCCACGGGCGTCATAACGCCCTGGACCACGAGCTTTACATGGCGAGCCGGAGACAATGTCGGCGGATCCGGCGAAAGCGCGAACATCTATGACATTGGCATGTATGCGCAGGGCATCGCCCAGTTCAACGGGGGGCGATCCGCCGTGATCAAGGCGCGCGGTCTTGACGGCTCGAACGGGGACATCGCCTCGATCATCTTCGACGATGCAGGCAACGACCTGCGTGGCGTCGTCGAGGCCGCCGGTTCGATCGGTGATGTCTGGGCCCAGGACGGTTGGGACGACAGCCACTATCTGGCGGGCAAGGTGACGGCGAAGACCGGTTCGATCGGCAATGTGCATGTGGTGGACAGCGGAAGCCTGCAGGGACAGTGGTCCGCCGCGCAGGACATCGGGTGGGTGATGATCTACAACGGCTCGGGCTTCAGCGGCACGAACACATTGTGGGAGGCTGGCGGCGACTTCGGCGGGATTTATATGTTCGAGGGCTACGTCGATAATTACTACGCCACGATCAAGGTCGGTGGAAATATTGGCACGCCGGTCGCGTTCCAGGACCCGACAAATCCGCAGCCCACTGCGATCTATGCCCCCCGTATGGGCGCGAGCAACCAGGACTTCTGCATGAATCTGATTGCCGGGGGCGACATCGGTGATATCTACATGGCGGACGGCCGGCTGGGCTTTGGCGGTGGATACAGCAACAGCTACGTGTTCCCCGTATCAGCAGAGATCTCCGCAGGCGGGAATATCGGGAATATCCACCTCGGCACCTACTACGGTGTGCTGGGCAATACCACTTACGAGCAGGTGACCGACGCCAGCTTCGGTATCAGCGACAGCGTGCAAATCATTTCTGCCGGATCCATCGGCGACATCGACGTGACGGGCAACATCGACGGCGTTATCAAAGCCGGCACGACGATCGGGTCGGGTCTCGGCGACGCGATCGTCGTTCGGAGCTTCGAGCAGGC
>JAADGH010000239.1:0-139266 GCA_013152475.1 Planctomycetota bacterium | reverse complement strand
GGCAACCTGAGGGGCCGCGTTGAGGCCGGCAATGACATGCAGGGCGATGTGCAAATCGGCGGCAGTCTCTCCGGTACGCTCACGGCGGCGCTGTTCGGCGACATCTCTATTGGCGATCTGGCCCACGGTGCTGCGGGTTACGGCGGTGACTTGACGGGAACCATC
The DNA here is from genome assembly GCA_013152475.1 of Planctomycetota bacterium. Taxonomy (GTDB): domain Bacteria; phylum Planctomycetota; class Brocadiia; order JAADGH01; family JAADGH01; genus JAADGH01. Next base: position 139,101 of record JAADGH010000239.1, on the reverse strand, counting down.
AGTATGACGGGGGCCGGACCTGGTGGCAACGTGGCGATTGCTGGTTCCGACTCGGGTACCGTGATTCCGAACCGCAACGTGCCGGCCACGTGGGCGAGCTGGGTTGTCAACGGTTGGTAAGTTTAACTCCAATGCCCGGGGACCCGGGATGTTTCTAAATGAAATGGGCGCTGATCGCAGAGGTCAGCGCCCGTTTCGCTTGGCCTCGCGGATTGAATCAGGATGAATTGTAGTAGCGGTCCTCCTGAGGCAAGCCCAGGTCCGGCCTCAGTTTCTTTGCTTCGCGCAGATACACGTGGACGATCTCGTCCTGCCTCTTCGTGGTGTTCACGTGCAAGAGCACCCGAATGCACTTCGGAAGACTGCCCGGCACGGGGATTTCGTTGGTGCAGAGCAGGGGGGTATACAACCATCCGAGCTCGCGAGCTGCGACGGCCGGGAACTGCGCGTTGAGGTCGTTGGTGACGGAGAAAATGACGCTGCAGATGTCCGGGATCGCCACGTCGTTTGCTTTTGCCAGGGCGCCAAGAAGCTCTCGGGTGGCTGAGACAATCTCATGGCCATGGTTTTGCTCGACGGTAATCGCCCCCCGGATTCCTCTGACGGCCTTCTCTCTCAAATCGTCTATTTCCTCCAGAGGGCCTGGTAGCCGAGATGCTGCACATAGTAGTCGAGCAGAATGATGGACAGAAGCGCCTCGGCGACGGGCCATATGCGCGACACGATCGTCGGGTCGCGGCGGGTGATGGCGCTGAGCACCGCGTTCTCGCGGGTTACCTTGTCAATGGTCTTCTGGTCCTTGGCGATGGTCGGGGTCGGCTTCACGACGACACGCGCCACGATGTCCTGCCCCGTAGTTAGTCCTCCCGTGATCCCCCCGGCGTGGTTGGACTCGAAGCAGACCTTTCCGCCCTTGGCACACATCTGGTCGTTGGACTCGGATCCCTTCATGTCCTTCACGGCCAGGCCCGCGCCGATTTCCACCGCCTTGATAGCGCCGATGCTCAACATCCGGCCGATCTCGCCGTCCAGCTTGCGGAGCGCCGGCTCACCCATGCCGGGAGGCGCCCCGGTGGCGACGACCTCGACAACGCCCCCGCTGGAGTCGCCTTCCTCCTTGATGGCGACGATCCTGTCGTACATCGCGTCGGCCGCATCAACGTCGGGGCAATTGAGCAGGGGATGGATTCCCTGTTCCTTCCGAATGGCCTCTTTGTCCATGTTCCTTGCGACAGCGGCGTCGCGGATTTTCTCGAAGTCGGCCAGCACAGCCATTTTCTCCAAGAAGCGCATGTCAGGGGTCAGGCGCTTTTCGCCATAGAACGCCGAGTAGATCGGATCATACTCTTTGCGAAGAGTCCTGAATGCCGCTGTCTTCTCGCGGATTTCTGTAATGGGCATATCCTTGGCTCGCACACCGGCGGCTTCCTTGATGTAGCCCGTCACCTGGATGCCGTGCATGCCGAGTACCCGCTTGGCCACGGCGCCGGCGGCGACCAGTGTGCATGTGTAGCGGCCACTGAATATCCCCGCGCCGATAGCGTCGTCCCACTGGTCGTACTTCATATAGGAGGCATAGGAGGCGTGACCGGGGCGAGGCGTCCGGTTCGTCATCTGATACTGTTCGATATGAACGAAATGGCGATCGAGATTCGGAATGAGAATGACGAACGGCGTGCCGTTGGTGTACCCCTTGTTTGAGAAGCCAGGCATGGTGTCGGCCGCGTTCACCCCGCTGTAGATGATGGGGATGTCGGGTTCTCTGCGGGGCGATGTGAGCTCGTCCTGTCCGGGTTTTCGAAGGAGCAGATCGCTGTAGATCTCCTCCTCGGTGATGTATATCCCGGGTGGCACGCCCTGGATGTGCGTCGTCATCCCTTCCTGGTATGAACCGCCGCCGATGGTCACCTTGAACATGGTCCCAATGTCACATCCGATCATGGTCGCTCCTCAAACTAAACGAACTCCACCATCATGTCTCGCGCAATTCTATGCGCGCGCCAAGAGACCGCATGAGGTCCACGAAGTTCGGGAATGTAATCCTCATTGCCTCAGCGCCATCGATCTCTGTAGTCCCATTCGCCGCCAACCCGGCAACGGCGAGGGCCATGACGACCCGGTGGTCGCCGTGTCCGTCTACCCTGGCGCCGTGCAGTTCGCTGTGGTGGAGCACCAGGCCGTCCGGAAGCTCCTCGACGTGCGCATCCATCTTCGCCAGCTCTTCCCTCATCACACTGATGCGGTCCGTTTCCTTGACCCGCGCCTGGGGCACATTGAGCAGCCGGGTGGTCCCCTCGGCCAGACAGCCGACGACGGACATCGCTGGCAAGGCGTCGGGCGTCGCGTTCATGTCAATCTCAATGCCGCTCAAATCGCTCCCGCTGATCTGGATTGCATTCTCGCGGACATCGACGTGTGCGCCCATGTCCGTCACCATCTGGACCACGGCCTTGTCCCCCTGCGCGTCGTTCATGTCGAGTCCCTGGAGCAGAACTTGCGAACCGGGCAACGCGCCGGCGCACAGGAAAAACGTGGCCGAAGAGAAATCTCCCGGCACCGAAGCATCATATCCGTGGTAGGACTGTCCGCCCTTGATATGGAATGCTTCCATGTTTTCGTGGAAAACCACGATGCCCTGGCTTTCGAGCCAGTTCAGCGTGATCTGGACGTACGGTCGCTCATTCAGGCCGGTTACGTAAAGCTCGGTGTCGCTCGGGGCAAGGGGAGCGCTGATGAGGATGCTGCTGACCCACTGCGAGGTGAGGGCCTCGATGGTTGTGAAGCCGCCCTGTAGCGGACCGCGAACGACGACAGGCGCCAGGCCGCCGCCCCGTGTCGAAAAGATATCTGCGCCCAGTTGGTTCAGGGAATCGATCAGCGGCTGGGCCGGGCGTTTCCGAATCTGCTCGTCGCCGGTGATGACGCAGCAGCCGTCGAGGAGGGCGGCCGTGCCAAGGAGGAAGTAGAAGGTGGTGCCAGAATTGGCGACATCGACGACGTTGTCGGGTGTCTGGAGATTTCCCCCGATGCCGTGTACGGTCCACTCGTCTTCCCTCTGAATCTGGGCGCCGAAGGCCCGGCAGCATCTGACGGCCGCTGCGGTATCGAGGGAGTCGAGGGGGTTGCGGATGGTGGACTGGCCGTCTGCAAGCGACGCAATGACGATTGCACGGATCGTGTGCGACTTCGAGGCCGGGATGAGCACCGGCCCGCTCAGCTCAGATTTCTGGACCAGAAGTTTCATGGCGCACTTCTGCGGCTGTGTGACTCAAGGTTAGGTCTAAAATTATAGCAGGGCACCCCTTCAGGTCAAGGACAATCTGACGGGCCGTCACGGTTCTTCCGGCGTCCGTGGGGTTGTGTTGGGAGAGTGGGAGAATAGTCGCCTCAGGGATTTGAGGAAGGTTACGATGTCGTCGACGATGCTGTAGACGCACGGGATAATGATCAGTGTGAGAATCGTGGAGAAGACCAGGCCCCAGACGATTGCGATAGCGAGGGGGCTGAGGAATGCGGCCTGTCCTTTGGCCAGGAAGGCCAACGGAAGCAGCCCGAAGATGGTGGTGATCGATGTCAGGATGATGGGGCGGAAGCGCAGTCTGCCTGCGGTCATGACGGCCTCGTGGCGGGGCGCGCCGCTGCGGCGTTCGTTGTTGATGAAGTCAACGAGAATCAGGGAGTCGTTCACAACGATTCCCGCAAGCGCGACTACCCCGATCAGGCAGAGGAAGCTGAGGGGAAGACCGGCGACGAAGAAGCCGAAGACCACCCCGATGAAAGCGAAGGGTACCGTGAACATAACGATGATCGGCTGGATGAATGATTTGAACAACCCACCGAGAATGACATAGATGATCAGTATGGCGATCCAAAATGCGTTGATGAGGGACGAGAGTGACTCCAGGCGGTCCTTTTCTTCCCCCTCCTGGAGAATTTGGTACCCGGGGTAGCGCCTCTGGATGTCACTGAACTTTTCCCGGATGAGGTCGTTCGCCCTCTTGGATGTGATCCTGTCCTTCTCGACGTTGGCGCTGACTGTAATGGCGCGCTTCCGATCAAACCGGTTGATTCTGCTGAGACCGCGACGTGTTCGCAGTTCAGCGAAATTTCGGAAGGGAACAAAGGCGCCCGTTGGGGTCTTGATCTTCATTTCATTCACGTCTGCGGCGCGCCGACGGTCCTCCTTCCGGAATTTCACGAGGACGTCGTACTCCTCGTCAGCGTCGTTGAATTTTGTGGCCTTGCCGCCGTCGAAGGCATTTCGCACCGCATAGGCGATTTGGTTGGTGTCCAGGCCGAACCGGGACGCCCGCTGCTTATCGATGACGACCTGAACCTCATTCTTTCCGGGAACGAAATCATCGGAGATGTCGACAATGCCGTCAATCGTGGCGAGGTAGCATTTGAGTTCATTGGCAATCTTTTGGAGCACGTCTATCCGCTCGCCGCGCACCTTGAGAAGGACAGCTTTTCCCACGGGTGGACCGTGCATGTTCTCGTTGAACCGGACGCGTGTATAGCCGGAAATCTTGCTGACGCGCTGCCGCATGTCATCGATGATTTCCTGGCCGCTTCGCGTGAGGCCCTCGTCCGCGATATCGATCATGATCTCGGCGCGGTTTGTCCCATACTCCACTTGGTTTTCACTGATGGTAAGGCCGACCATAGTGGTCATATAGGCGAACTCGTTCTGCATCTCAAGGCCGACCTGCTCGATCTTCTCGGCCACCCGCGACGTATAGTCGAGGTTGCTGCCCACTGGCGTTTCGACATAAATGGCGAAGCTGTCGATGTAGGAGTTTGTGAACATCTCGAACCCCATGAGATTCTTGGCGATGAACGCGGCCGCGACAGCGAGAGCGATGATGCCGACGACGGCGACGTACCGAAGGCGAACGGCCTTTTCCAGAAAGTAGGCATAGAGGTCGATGGCCGACCTGAGCCAGGGACGCTCTTTCGGGATACTCGCCCGCTTGCCGCTCCAGTCGGCCAGGTGTGAGGGGAGGATGAAAAGCGCCTCGATGATCGATGCCGTGAGGGCGAAGGCGACCACCTTCGGTATGGTTCCGATGAATTTGCCAATCAGTCCGGTGACCATGAGCATGGGGACGAAGGCGGCGATGGTTGTGGACACTGAGGCGATCACGGGCATCATAACCTCTTCGGTCCCGACCACGGCGGCCTTTGTCGGGGGCATGCCTTGCTCGATGTGGCGGTATACATTTTCGATCACAACGATGGCGTCATCGACAATCATCCCGATGATGAGAATCAGGGAGAACAGAGAGATCATGTTGATAGTGATACCGGTCCAGTACATGACTACAATGGCGCCGAGCAGAGAGAAGGGGATACCCAACGCAGCCATGAATGCAGGCCGCAGTCCGATGAAGAGATAGAGCACAACGATCACGAGCGCCAGACCCATGAGCCCCTGATTGAGGAGCGTCCGGAGACGGTTGCGGATAAATTTTGAGAAGTCGATGGTGACTCTTGCATCAATTCCGTCGGGGAGTCGGGTCTTGAATTGAGCGAGGACCGCCCTTGTGCAATCGGCGATCTTGATGGAGTCGCCGGATGCCTTCTTACGGACGTCAAGGTTGACGGCCTTGCGGCCGTTTGTGCGGGCGCGCGTGACTTCTTCCTCAAACGTGTCACGGACCGAAGCGATGTCTTTGACGTAGACGTAACGCCCTGCAGTGTCGGATGTTACAATTACGTTGCGAATGTCTTCGAGGGAACAAAATTTTCCCGGTGTGCGCAAGAGGACCTCGGTGTCTTTCGCTTGGACCACTCCCCCGGGCAGGTCAAGGTTGGCGCGTTTTACTGCGTCCATGATGTCGGAGATGGAGAGGTTATAGGCGTACATTCGCTTCGCGTCGACCTCAATCCAGATTTCGCGATCACGAATTCCTGTGATTGTGACCGAACCCACCCCCGGGATGCTTGTGATCTCATCCTCCAGGTCCTCGGCCAAATCGCGCAGGAGGTTCTCGTCCGCTTCGCCGTAGATGGAGACGGTGCACACGGGAAAGGCCATGGTGACTTCTTGAACGACAGAGTCCTCGGCCTCTTTGGGGAGGTCGGTGACCTTGTTGACCTCGGTTTCAATATCTTGCCGCACTTTATAGACATCCTTCACGTCGGCGGCGAGTTTTACAATAATGAATGACCGGCCCTCGGTGGAGACGGATTCGATGCTGTCGATGCTGTCAACGTCCGCGATTTCGTCCTCGATGGGCACGGTGATGAGCTCTTCCATCTCCTCCGGAGAGGCCCCGGGATAGATGGTGGTGACGGTTATCATGTCGAGCGCCAGCTCGGGGAAGACTTCGAGGACCATGGACCGGGAGAGGATGATGCCCCCGACGATCACAAGCAGAACGAGCATATTTACAAGGACAGGCTGCTTGACGGAGAACCTGGGGATACTCATGCTTTGCTACTGCTCCTGCGACGTAACCGCGATTGCCGCTCCGTCCGTCAACAGCCCCTGACCCGACACCACGACGAGATCGCCCTCGGACAGCCCCTCCGCGATGATGACAAGTCCATGCTGACGCAGTCCGTGTTTCACATTCCGCCTGACTGCGGTGCCGTGCTCTGCGAGATAGACATACGTGTCACCGTTTGCAGTGAGAAGGGCCTGCTCGGGGATTGCAATGACCGACGGTCGAGTGGCCCAGGTGAGAGTCACATCGGCGGTCATCCCCGGGCGGATTCTCTCGTCTGGATTGTCAATCGTCAACTCAATCTTGAACGTTCGCGTCCGTTGGTCGGCGGATACTCCCTTCAGTGTAACGGTGCCTTTGAATTTTCGGGTGGGAAAGGGGCGGAACATGATGCGGGCGGAGTTCCCGATGCGGATGCGATCGTAGTCAACTTCCGGCACGTAAATCTCGACTTTGATTTTAGATATGTCAACGACTTTCGTAATACTGCTCCCCTCGGTAACGCGCTCGCCGCGGCTGACGTACCGCTCGGAGACGATGCCGGTGAGCTCGCAGGTGATACGTGTATCGGATAGGTTTTCCTTCGCGAGGTTCAGGTCGCTCTGCCTTTCGCGGAGTTCGGCCTCGGCGATTTGCACATCTTCCTTCCGCCCGCCGCTCTTGGCAAGATTGAGCTTCTCCAATGCGTCGGCGTATTCAGCGGATTTGATCCGGTAGGACGACTGTGCGTCGTCCCAATCGCCTTGTGATATGGTGCGACTTTTCAGCAGGTCGCGTGCACGGTCCAGGTCGAGCTTTGCGTCCTCGAGCCCCGCCTTTGCACGGTCGAGGTTGGCCTCGAGGCTGCGGATTTCCTCGGGGCGATATGGCACCTTGGCCTTGGCCAAGCTGGCCTCTGCGATGGCGACCATGGACGCTGCCTTGTCCACTTGATACTGGAGTTTCTTGTGTTCGATCTCCGCGAGCAGGTCGCCACGCTTGACATGATCCCCTTCGTCAAAAAAAATCTTCTCGATGACGCCGCTGCCTTTCGAGCTGACGGTGACCTCATCAAAGGGCAGGGCCTCGCCGGATGCGCTGAGCGTCAGGTCGATATCCTCCTTGGTTAGCTTCAAAACGGTTACGTCACAAACGGGTTGAGGGGGGGCGATGACAGCGGCATGACGGAAAAGGGAGCTTTTGGAAAACCCATAGGCGAGGAGGCCGGCCAAGATCAAAAGAAGGGTGATGAGGGTGATTATGGCTCTGCGTCGGAGAACGGTTCTATTGTCGGTTGTTTTGGGCTCGGATGTCATTGGCTCAGCGCTTTCTGATTCCATTCAGAAAAATGTCGGTAAAGGTCTGTGCAACATGATCCGGATCGAGGTCCTGGGTCCCCGTCTCCTTGAATACTTGCCGCAAGAGGATGAAGTAACCGAGCATGCCAATGAAGGCCCGGACGACAACCTGGGGATCGATATCCTCGAAGACGCCAGCGGTGGCCCGTGACTCTACATATGCAGTCAGGCGGGAGAAAAAGAGATCGGCGCGGCCTTGCATGGCGTTTAGTGCTGTGGCGTGGCCCTCCAGGGCGGAGTAGAGCGTCAAGCGAATAAGAGTTGCGTCCTTCAGGTGGAAGTCAAAGATCGTGTCGGCGATGGCCCGGAATATACCCTCGTCGTCGTTTGACTCAGCAAGGGCCTGGAGCTTGGCATAGAAGCGCTCGCGCAGGGCCGTCAGTTCGCGGTTTTCGATAATGTAGCGGTATAGGCCGTCTTTCGACCTGAAGAGCTTGAAGATCATCGCCTCGCTGACCCGCGCTCGGTCGGCGATCGTCTTGACGGCTGTGCCAGCGAAGCCCCTCTTGGCGAAGAGCTGCGCGGCGATTCGGGCAATTTGGTCCTTGCGTTGCGATTGCGACATGCGTTTCCGGGTTCCCATTGTTTTGCCTGCAGTCGGTTAGTAAGTCCTTACTCACTTAGTATACCCCACGGTTGAGCGATTGTCAAGTACATGAGGCGTAAAATACACCAAAAAAATTCGTCCCGGCCCTGCTTTCCAGCAATGCCATCGTATGCTATTCTCAACGCTCAATCGGCATGGTTGGGCGGGAGGGGTCCGGATGCAGAACAAAATACCCAAAATGGTCGTGCCGCAGTTTTGGCTGGTGAACTTCGGAAGGGTGCAGAACTACCTTAGCCAAAGGGTTCGCGAAGGGAAGCTTTGCAAGGTAGGGAAGTCGTCCCTCGGCTATCCGATCCCCGCCGTCGAGTACGGACGGCGGGGGTGTGTGCGATTGAGGAATACTATGATCGGGCCAATCGAGAAGTTTTCGGCTGAATCGGCCAGTTCTGTGTTGACAACGTCCTGGCATGGGGATAAGATTCTTGCGTAGCTATGGCACATGCCACGCGTCATTGATATAAGCCCGGGAAAACTTGCCGATGCTGTGCCTGCTCAGGACTATGTATGCACCTACTGTGCGCATGTTTGCATGGGAACGGTTCGCATGTTGCGCTTGTTGGGTGGGTTCACACGTGAACAGACGGCGCCAAGTCGCACCATGCGGCCCGGCGTGGGCTCTCATCGCCCTTCTATTTCTATATGGTCTGATTTTCCCGACCAAGAGCGATGCACAGGTCATCCGAGGCGTTTGTCTTGATTCGGACGCCCCCAAGGGGCTTGTGGTCCAGGCGGCGGAGGCGGGGCTCAATACGGTGATCGTCCATTTCGACGAGTTTGGTGGCGCCGCCGACGATGCGGCGCTGAAAAGCATGCGGGAGTGGGCAGAGGCCGCCGCGCAAGCCAAGATGTGCTGCTATGTCGCCATCCGGGCGTTCGGCCCGCTTTCGTGCCTGGGGCTCGATGAAATGCGGTGGCGAACATGCAGGAACCTCTTCGGGACATCCCTCCCCATGGTCTGCCCAGTGGACCGTGGCTATTGGCGTGACGTGGTTGCTGCGCATGTCGAAGCCGTAGGGCGACTTGCCCAGGACGTTCCCATTCACGGTGTGCTCCTCTCGCTGTACCGAAACTGGACGACGCAGCGACACAGCTTCGACTCGTGTTTCTGCGACTCATGTGTGGGAGAGTTCTTTGACGCCGACGACTACGATCACGATGAGGAGGCTGTTTATCTGAGGACGCGGTCCTGTGCGGAGAAGCTGGCGCTGATGCGGCGGGAGCTTACGTTGGCTCCGTATCATGAGCGACAGGCCGATGCGGTGGGCCGGACCGTTCGCAATGAAATCGGCTGCAATTCCTCGCTTCCGAGGGACTTCGCGGTTGGCCTTTTCGATTGCGGCGACACGTGGCTGGATCGGGCTGTCATAAGTGGAGTTATCCGCAACGACAAGCCTGTTCTCGTGGGGATGGATTTTGGGGAGCGGGCGTGCATGGTCGATCTGGCAGGGACGTGCAAGGCCCGATGGGCCTATGCCAAGCTGCGAACGAGGCCCATTGTCTATCTGGACACCAGGTATTTCCTGCCGGAGGATGTGGCCCATGAGGTGGCCTTGCTCAAGGATCGCGACATTCCATTCGCTCTGACCCATACACGCGGCTGGTGGCGAAGGGGAAAAGGGGACGGCGGGACGAGCCCCCCCCTGGGCACGGCCGAGGCCTACTTCAAGGCGGTGAAGGGCGGTTTTCCCGCTGGCAGCGTGCGCAAGTTTTTTGCTGGGCGGGAGCGCCATCCGCTCATCCCTCGGGTAGCGTTAATCCATGGCCAGAAGTGGAGCTGGGCAGCGTGTAAGATCGTTGCGGGCAAACTGAAGAACCTGGACATCTATCCGGACCTGTTTCCTGCGTGGGGTGCGGAATCGCTGGAAAGGGCGTTGGGATATTATGACGTTCTGGTTCTCGCGCCGGGCTATGAGAAGACCGACCGTGACTTTTTCGCGAAGATTGCCGGCGACCTCGGCGCCTATCTGCGCAACGGGGGGGTTCTTTCGGTGCTGGGGGCTGATGGTAATGGGAAGCTTGCGTTTCTGAGAGACATTGATTCGCAGAACGCGTTGCGTGTCCGATCAGATCTTGGCTCGCATGAGGGGAAGCTGAACCGCAACGAGAGCGTCGTGTTGGGGCCGTTTCCCGTGAAGGGGACTGTGAGAGGTAAGTCGTACTTTTCTGGTTTCGAGGGCAAGTATACGTCTCTGGTGAGTCGCGACAACGGGGGGAGCTATCTGGTGAAGAAGGATGTGGGCCGGGGGATGCTGGTGGTGACCCCCGAGACAGCCATTCCCTTCGAGTTCGTGGCAAACCTGTGGGTGCAACACAAATCGCAGAACGAATCGCTGGTGATCCGGATCATGTCAGGCTCGCGGTACCTGCGGATGGGAGAGAATCGCCTCCGCGTGGGTGTGGGCGACCAACGGCTGGAGGGGGAGACTCTTTTGGTGCAGATGGATGTCATTTCGCCCGCGGGCGAGCGCGTCGCTTCGACATCGGCCGAATGCTTCTCTGCCTCGGAGGGGGCGGAGATCCCGCTGGAGTTTGAGGCGCAAGCCGCAGGCCGACACCTTCTCGTTGTGACAGTGTCCGATCCGGACAGCAAATTCGTTCTCGGGAGGCGAATCATCCCTCTTGATGTGCCTCCGCCGATCCGTGTGGAGCTTGAGAAGGATTATTACACGACAGAGGAAGAGACAACGGTTCGTGTCCTCTGCGATCCGGTTCTGTGCTCACCCGACGAAGTGAAGCTTGTGCTCGAAGGAAGCGCCCCGGTCCCATGTGAATTGATTCAGGCCGACATGGATCACGCGCTCTTCCGCGTGCCGTTGGGAAAGGCGTCGCCCGGCATGTTGCGACTGATTGCCAGCGCTGGGGATGTTTCGGCCACAAAGGCGTTCGTAAAAAGGAAGCCGAAAGAAGGAGAGGTGAAGATTATCGGGGGAAAGGCCCTGAGTTTCCTTAACGATCTGCTCCTGCCGATCGGCTCCTTTGGGTTCGATCCTGCAACGGGGAAAGACCTCGTGCAGGCTGGTCTCCGCGTGGCCGTGTCTTCTGCGAGCGATATCGGACCCATTCGCGAGGCCGGCGTCCAAGTGGTTGCCGAGCCGAGTTCGGATCGGCGGGAGAAGAGCGGCGATTACCTGGCATGGAACATCGGGGAGGAAGTGGACCACGCCAATCTCTCGCCGCGGGATGTGCGCGCTCGATACCGAGACACGAAGGAGAAGGATCCCTACCGGCCGGTGGCTGCCGGCGTGAACGGCGATCTCTCCATGAACTTCTGTTCGGCATATGCACCGGCCTGCGATGCGTTTTTCATCAGCAGCTATCCCCTGCCATTCTATCGGATCGATTCTGTCGGCGAGGCTGTCCGGCGTGCGGTGGAGGCGAACCGGGGCAAAAGACCGGTCTGGCTCATCTGCCAGTGCTTCGATTGGCGTGATGTGCTGGGGATCGCCGAAGGGGGGGATGTGGAGAGATCGCCTGCCGAGCGTGAGCTGCGGAACATGGTGTATCAGGGCCTGACCAGCGGTGCAAGCGGCGTTCTGTTCTGGCGATATGGTGAACTTGTCGCCCATCCGAAACTGAGAAAGAGCTTGGAGAAAGTGCTTGGCGAGATCAAGACGCTGAAGCCGATCTTTATGGGCCCTGACAGTCGACAGCAGGTCGTTCTTCGGCCGCCGGCATCTCCTGTGCTTTACCGGCTCTTGGACCACGAGGGCAAAACCTATCTGCTTGCATGCAATCCCACCGCCCAGGTGCAGGCGGCAGAATTCGAGCTCCCCTTCACGATTCGATCCGCCGCGCCGCTGGGCCAGGATCTCGAAACGGTGGGATCGATTCTGGACGTGGAACTGGACCCGCTTGATGCCAAAGTCTATGTGCTATCGCCGTGACGTGGCCGATCATCTATAGGCGCGGCGAGGTCATTCGGCTTCAGGTTCCAGAACAGTCCCCTCGAATGCGAGCAACACCTTCTCATGCTCGGGACGGTTCTCGCCTGGGCGGGTTCCGTAGCGGGCGAACTCCACTCCATGCACATAGCCGGGGGTGTTTGGACCGCGCCCCCGCCACTTCACTCTTCCCAGCAGGCGAATGGGCTCATGGCCGGGCAGCGAGAGCGAAAAACGGAACAACTCGCCCAGTTGGATGGGGTCGCGACACGCGAAGGAGAGGCCGCCAACACTCAAGTCGATCAGGGAAGCGCCTTGGGGTGTGTTGGGCGCGCTTGTGCGAGGATCAACGGGGAGCAGGTCCATGCGGGCACCGGGGACCTTGAAACGCAGGTGAGAGCGTCTTTCGAAGGGAAAGAACCTTTCCGTCATCCTGTCTTCTCACAAATGATTGTTTCTGGTTTAGTTTAATACTATCCTGTATTGCCCCGAAGGTCAAATAAATTTCCCTTATGTCTGGAACGTGGCGCAGGCGATGTGACGGGATTTCGATTTTGCTTGAATCTTTGGCACAATTCCCGTAAAATAAACTTGTAAGGACAATTACCGCAAGGGTGGTGGGCGGCCTGGAAGGGTGTCTGAATCCTGCCGGAGACCGTGTATGGATTTACCACAGGCAAGTGAGCCAAAAGAGCTCATCGAACGCAAACAGGCCCTGATCGCCGAGATCAAGCGCCTGTCCATGGCCCCTGGGATGGCGCCCGAGGAGTTCTTTCCAAACTTCTACAAGATGGTCGCCGAGATCATGAGCGCGCAGGGGGGGTCTCTATGGCTCTACGAGAGCAATGCGGATCGCCTCATGTGCCGCGTGGATGGCAGTCCCCCCGAAGGCCAGGGGCCCCGAGGGCCGGACATTGAGACCGTCGGGAAGACAATCGGCAACGCCCTGAAGAGCGACAACTCGATTGTGGTCCAGCCCGATCAGGCCGACAGCGAGCTCGCCCGCGCCCTTGGAAAGGATGCGGGGATCGACGCACTGGCGGCGGTCTGTGTGCCCTTCGAGATCGATGCGGACAACTCGGGGGCCATCTTTCTGTATTCCGACAGCAACCTCCGCCGGTTCGACGGAACCGACGTGTTCCTCCTCAAGAGCCTTGCCAGCTATCTCAAGGCCTACTGCCTGGGGTGGAAGTGCCGGCAATTGGCGGGCCGTGCCGAGCGCTTGGATTCTCTCGTAAAACTATCCGGCGAGATATCCACGACGCTCAATCCGGAGGAGATTTGCTTCGCTATCGCCAACCTGTCGGCCGATGTGGCGCGAGCGGATCGCTGCTTTGTGGCGCTTATGAGACGCGGGCGTCCTGAGATCAATGCGATTTCGGGGCAGGATATGGTCCAGCGCCGCAGCAGCCTGGTGAAGATGCTCACGGAGATTTGCAAGGGCATCGCGCGCACGGGGGAGGTGCAGCTCTTCACCAAGGAACGACTCGACGAGATCGAGGACGAGCGGATGCGCAACATTCTCGAACGATATTTTGAGACGGCCTCGATGTCGGCGATCGTAGGTGTTCCGCTGCAGGACGATGGAAAACCCATCGGTGTGCTGTGCTTCGAGCGGAAGGAGGGCGTGCCCTTCGATGGCACGGACATGAGCGTCATCCAGAACATCTCGAACCACTCGCTCATTGTCCTGAAGAACGCAATCAAGTACCAGCGGCTGCCGATGGTCCGGACGCTGGAGCGTGTCGGGCAGTGGAAGGAGAGCCTTCAGAAGCAGTCGAAGCTGAAACTGGCCTTCAAGGCGGCGCTCGTGGTTGGGTTGATCGCGGTGCTGTTCGTCCCGTGGAGTTTCCGGATCCCTGCGGAGGCGCAAGTGGCGTCGGAGGTCTATGGGGCGGTGTATACGACGATTGACGGCCTTATCAGCAAGGTCAACGCGGACACGAACGACCGTGTAGAGAAGGGAAAGTTGCTGTTCGTCGTGCAGAACCAAGCCGATATTAGAAATTATGAGATCCAGGATGCGGAGGCGAGAGGCGCCGAGCAGAAGGCGCGCATGGCCAAGACCGTCGCCGAGCGCCTCTACTGGCAGGAAGAGGCCAAGAAGTTTCGCGCAAACCGGGATTACTACGCGGACCGGATCGAGCGCGGCAGTATCAAGGCCCCGGTGAGCGGTACGGTGGTGACGCCCGAGCTGAAGCAGCGCCTGCTGAATACTCCTGTGACCGGCGGGACGCGCCTGTGCGAGATTGTGGACCTGGCCAAGATGGAACTGTGGCTCTACGTGGACGAGTCGGACATTTCGTTCATCAAGAAGGGTCAGGAAGTGAAGTTCATCCGGCCCGAGACGGAGGAGATTCGGTCGGCCGTAGCCGAGATTTCAACCGCCTCGACGCCGCGCGAGAAGCAGAACGTCTTTCGTGTCACGGCGAAGCTCGGCCAGGCAAAGGGCCTGCTGCCCAACATGACGGGGCAGGCGTATATCTATATCGACCAACAGCCCGTGTGGTACATCCTGTTCCGTAGAGTCATCAACTTCGTCAAGACCCGCATCCTCTTCTGATGACGGGGAGAAGGCTGAATGGAGGCGTCATGGGGGATGCCCGCTTTCGGGTTACTCATGTTCAATACATGTCCGATCTGGTTTTGCGGAGAGTGAATGCAATGAGGAAAGTCCGTGTAGGCGCCGTGGCCACGATCCTGGGGCTGTGCGTGCTCATGGGGGAGGGGAACGCGCAAGATTCAAAAAAAAAGCTGAAGACGTTCAAGGGTCCCATTGAGCCGAACCCCGTGGTGTCGGTCTCCTGTCCCTTGCGGACGACCGACCGCGCCCAAATCACCGAGATGCTTGTGGAGAAGGGCGACTATGTGGAAGAGGGACAGTTGCTCGTGCATCTCGACGATCGTGAGGCGCACCTCAGCTTCATTCAGTCGGTGGTGAGCTACAACGACCAGTCGGATATTCGCAGTGAGGAAAACGTGGTCGTGCTGCGTGATGCAGAGGTCAGGCGGACGGAGGAACTGGTCCGGAAGGGGATCAGCTCGCGGAAGGACCTGGAGCTGGCAATCGCCCAGCGTGCAGTGGATGTATCGAAGCTTGCCGGCCTGTATGCACAGAAGACGGCCGCTGCGATGACGATGGAATTTCAGGCCAAGCAGCTTGCTGATCGGCTGGTGATCTCGCCGTTGAGCGGGGTGGTGGTTCAAACCCAACTCGATGAGGGTGAGGTCGCCCAGGGCGGGGCGCCGATCGTGGACATTGTCAATCTGGACAAGGTCTTCGTGCGCCTTGACCTTGACATTGAGTATCTGGGGAAGGTGAAGGAGGGCGACAAGGCCAAGGTGGTGCTCGACATTGCCCCGGACAAGCAATATGAGGGCCGGGTCGAGTTTGTAAGTCCTATCGCCGATGCTACGGCCAATACCTTTCCTGTGCGTGTCGAGGTGAAGAACCCGGCGGTGGTGAAGGAAAAGAAAAAGAAAAAGGTGAGGATCTATCAACTGAACGATGTCCAGAAGGCACGAGATGGCGCCAAGGGCGCCGTTCGGCATGGCAATCCTGCGCTGGACGAGATTGTGAAACTGCTTGAGACGCAGGAGAAGCTTACGCCGGCTGCGCGGCTGGAGCTTTCGATTGCCGTGGCGGAAGCGGGCGATGAGCGGGCCTTGCCGGGGATCGTGTGGGCCTTGAAGAATGGGAGCGTTCAGGAGCGTTCGGCTGCGGCTCGGGCCCTTGGAGGGGTGCGGAGTAAGAAATCTGTTGAGCTGCTTATTCAGACGCTCAAGGACGAGAGCGCCGACGTTCGTTGGTGGGCGGAGAATTCCCTCGGGTGTTTGGGGAGGTTGTCGCTGGACGCGCTTGCGAAGACGGTTGAAAGCGAGTCGAAGGATGTGGGTCAGGGCGCGGCGAGAGCGCTGGCGTTGATCGTCTCGCGAACAACGATGTCGGGAACCATCGATCAGACCTACTGGCGGGCACGCGAGGCCGTTGCCACGGGGTTTGCGAACCCGGAAGACTATCTTCTGAAGTATCAGGAGAAGGAAGTGGCTCAGCGGCAGTATGAAATCGCCCCCGGGCTGTACGCGGAGGTTACATTTCCCAATCTGGCGGAGTAGGGGGGGAGGAAGTCCCTGCGGTGGACAGCAAGGAAATCGAGAAACAAGCGGA
Source organism: Planctomycetota bacterium (assembly GCA_013152475.1). Classification (GTDB taxonomy): domain Bacteria; phylum Planctomycetota; class Brocadiia; order JAADGH01; family JAADGH01; genus JAADGH01. The sequence goes on along the minus strand of JAADGH010000239.1, from coordinate 122,656 downwards.
GCAAAGGCCGGAGAAGGAGCCGGCGCGCCGGAGAGAAGGTCCGGAGACCGAGCCGAAGTTTGAGCTGACGAAGCAGAAGTTCACGGTTCGCCGCGATCTGGAGATTACGGAGCAGGAGCACCGCGGCGAGAAGTTCTACGTCATCAAGGACCCCTTGGCCCTCCGCTATTTTCGCCTGTCCGAGTTGGAGTTCAGCGTCTTCCAATTGATGGACGGCACGAGCAATGTTGACGACATCAAGGCCAAGATCGAGGCGGAATTCGACGACGTTGAGCTGGACGTCCAGACCATTCTCAACTTTGCCTACCAGTTGAAGAGCATCAACTTCCTGGAGCGCGTTTTTGCCCGGGAGGATCGTGTGCTCTACGAGCGCGCCCAAGAACGGAAGAAGATGCTCACGCTATGGGCGAAATTGAAAAACATCCTGTTTATCAAATTCGCCCTCGTGGACCCGGACCGCTTCTTCGAGTGGTCGAGGCCGTACATGCGCATCTTCTTCACGCGCTATTTTGTGGTCTTTTGCGTCATGCTTTTCGGGTTCGCGTTCTGGGAACTCTTCCACCGCTTCGGAAACCGCGTTCCTTGGGAACAGCTCTTTACGCTGGAGCCGAGGAACCTGATGTACTTTTGGATTGTCTTTGTCGTTACAAAAATCTGTCACGAGATCGGGCACGGTGTAACCTGCAAACACTACGGGGGCGAAGTGCACGAGATGGGCTTTCTGCTCCTCGTCCTCATGCCGTGTTTGTACTGTGACGTGAGCGACGCATGGATCTTCAAAAAGCGCTACCAGCGGCTTCTCGTGAGCGCAGCGGGGATCGTGACGGAGTTGATCCTGGCCGCCATGGCATGCCTTGTCTGGGCGTTTTCCGATATCGCGCTTGTCAAGGGGCTTGCCTATCGCATGATGCTCCTGTGCAGCATCTCGACGGTCCTGTTCAACGCCAATCCCTTGATGAAATTTGACGGGTACTACATGCTGAGTGACTACCTGGAAATTCCGAACCTGCGTGCGCGGTCGACACAATACTTTGCCGGATATCTGAAGGAGACATTCCTGGGCATCGAGCAGCCGAAGACGCAAATTAGCGAGGAGGATGCCTCCCTCTATCTGGTCTATGGCTTTGGCTCAACCATCTGGATCTGGATGCTTATGTTCAGCATCTGCGCCGTGATGCTCCATAAATTCTATGCCTTGGGGCTCTGGATTACGGCGACGACGATCATCGGCATGTTTGTGATGCCCATACGCAAGATGTTTGTCTTTGTGTTCGAGCACAGAACGGAGGTCAAAGTGAAGAGGCGGAATCTGGCCATTACCGGTGTGATTATGCTTGGTTTCCTCTATGTGGGGTGTTTCGTGCGCCTCGACACGTGGGTGCGCAGCCCGTTCGTCGTCAAACCTGTGACCATGGAGAAGATGAAGGCGACGATCCAGGGATACGTCTCCGACTTCCGCGTCCAGGAGGGACAGGTCGTGAAAAAGGGCGATGTGATTGCTGAGCTGCACTGCGAGGATGTGGAGCGCGAGCGGCAGAAGATTCTCGACGATATTGACCGGGCCAAGACACGGAAGCGTATTGCCGAAGGCAGCGGCAAGACGGCCGAAGCGAAGGCGGTCGACATCGAGATCGAGTCTCTCGGCAAGCGACTCATACAGATCGACGAGCAAGTGCGGCGCGAGACGATCACGGCGCCGTTCGCTGGTGTTGTGCTTCGTGCGGAGCCGAAGGAGGAATTGGATCGCAACCTCATCATGAGCCGGCAGTACAAGCCGGGCGACGTGCTCTGCATCGTGGCGAAGCTTGACGAAATGATGATGTACGCCTATATCGAGGAGGAGGACCAGAGTAAGATCCAAGAGGGCGCCGTGGCCCGGGCCAAGGTGATTGCCTTCCCGGACAAGGAGTTCGAAGCCCGCTTGGAGGAAAAGGGGAAAGCGGGTGATCAGGCCATCAGGGACGCGGAGGTCTATCATCTCGTTCCCGCCATCCGAACACAGCAAGGTATCAAGAGTGCTTTGGTGTATTATGTGGCGGAACTGAAGCCGACGGGAGAAACAGAGGGCCTGCGTCCCGGTCTGACCGGTGAAGCGAAGATTTACGTGGGCAAAAGGACGATGGCCCAGCGGATCGGCAACTGGGCGTGGACGAAGATTCGGACCATGTTCCGTGTCTGATGGAATCCGGGCAAAAGACGGGCCGTTCAGAATTCCATTGAATTCTATTGACACTTGGGGACATGGACGGGTATATTGACGGCGGTATCTGGTCGGGGTGAATCTGTTGCGAGGGGTTCTATGACATACCATCTCGTCTACCTCGCGGGCAAGAGAAAAGGGGAGAGGATCCCCATTGCCGAAGGCGTTACGACGATGGGCCGCAGTCCCACAGCGGATGTGACGGTCCGGGATCATAAACTGTCCCGCATCCACTGTCAGATCGAGTTTACATCGGATGGCTGCATCATTACCGATCTGAACAGCACGAACGGAACGTTTGTGAACGGGACACGTATCTCGGAACAGGCCCTGCAGCACGGGGACCATATTGGGATGGGGCTTACGCCATTACGAGTGCTCCAGGACCCCGAGCCGGAGGAACTCCCGAATCTGCCCCCAATGAAATTCTGCGACATGTGTGACGGGAGCGTGCCGGGCAAGGAAATCATGCAAGGGGAGGCAACCTGGGTCGGTGAAAAGCTCATTTGCGGCGATTGCCTTGCCGGCGGTGTGCTCCGGCGCTTGCGGGGGGCGGGCAAGGAGGAAGGGGAGAAAAGGAAGGATAAGAAAAAGGCAAAGAAGGAAGCGAAACCGGGGGAACTGAAGGAGGTCGGGCCCTATCGCATTGTGGAGAAGATCGGGGACGGGGAGCTTGGGCCTGTGCACAAGGCCGAACAGACCGCGATGCACAGGACAGTCGCGCTGAAAATTCTGTCCGAAAAGGCCACGGGCGACGAAAAGTGGCTGGCGGCATATCTGCGTGAGGCGAACCTTGCCGGGCAATTGGTCCATCCGAACATTCTTCTTATCTATGACATTGATGAAGCCGATGGCGTGCACTACATTGCCATGGAATATGTCGATGGCGATAGCATGCACGCGATTCTGAAAAAGCAGAAAAGCCTGCCGATCGCGCGGGCGAAGAGTGTGTTGACACAGATTGCCCAGGCGGTGGAGCATGCCTTCGAACACAAGATTCCACACCGGGACATCAAGCCGGCAAACATCCTTTACGACAAGAACGGCACCGCCAAACTCGGAGGCTTTGGGACAAGCGTCCTGCTGAACACGAAGCCCCCGAAAGGCATTGCGGCAGGAGAGCGAGACCTGTCCAACTTCATCTACTGTCCGCCGGAATTTTTCCGTGACGGAGAGGACCTGGACTTTCGATCGGATATGTACTCGCTGGGCGCGTGCTTCTATCACATGATGACCGGCAGGCCCCCCTATGAGGCCGCCGATCTCAAGGACTTGGCCCCCAAGGTCCGCGCCAAGGGCCCGAAACCGCCGCGAGAGATAGCGAGCGGGTTCCCCGATTCCCTCTGCCGAATCATCGAGAAGGCCATGGCCAAGGAACCGGATGATCGGTATCAGGTACCCAAGGAACTCCTCTGGGACCTCGCCGAAGATCAATCGTATTGATCCGGCTCATCTCAGGGGCAGCTCGACCAGCCGTTTTTCCTCGATCGACAGATACGCTGCCTGTGCAATCTCAACCGCAGCCCGTCCGTCCTTGCCGGTGACGGGTGGGGTTTCGTCGCTCAAGATGGAGTCGAAAAATACCCGCAACTCGTGCGTCACGGGCGTCTCCACTTTGATCTCGGAGGCCGCGATGAACGATGTTTCGTCCTCCCTTTTGATATGAATGCCACTGCCTTCACCCCAGATGCTTGGGAAGTGCAGACTACCCCCCTCGCAATCGACGCGGCCGCCATATGCGCTGATGGGGCTGATCGAGCTGGAGTGAAGCGAACCGATGGCTCCATCCCGGAAGTGCATTGTGACCACGACGGCGTCAGGGTAGTCATTCTTTGAGTCGGGGTGGGCCACGCCCACGGCCCCCACGCGGGCGACCTCACCGCAGACCCATCGCATGAAGTCGATCTCATGCGCATTGATCTCCATCAGGTTCCCGCCGCTCATGGCGCGTTTCGTCCGCCATTCCTTCCGCCAGATGCCGCCGAATCCGCCCCCCAGGCGGCGGACGATCATGCACAAGGGCTTGCCGAAATCGCCGCTTGCCACCGCATCTTTCACCTTTGAATGAATCGCATGGTAGCGGCAGACCTGGCCGATCATCAGCTTTACATCCTTGTTGTCGCACACCTCGATCATGGCATCGCAGTCGGCGACCGTAGGCGCCATGGGCTTTTCACAGAAGACGTGAACCCCCGCATCAGCCAGGGCCTCCACCATCTCTCTGTGGAGAAAGGGCGGTGACGCGACGATCGCAGCGTCCAGGCCTGCAGAATCAATCATTTCCCGGTAGTCCGCGTACCCTTTGGCGGCGAATTGGGAGCAGAACTGGTCCAATAACTCCTGGTTCACGTCACTCGCGGCCTTGATTTCAACTTGCTGAAGGGCTGTACACCCCTTGGCCAAGCTCTGGCCCATGGGACCGCAGCCGATGATTCCGACGGACAGCTTCGCCATGACTTCCTCCCTCTCCGAAATGTGCGGATGATATTGTGAATCGCAAGGAAATGACCCTACCAAGGGGGAGGAGCAATAGCAAGCGTTTTTGGCCATGCCTTTGGGAGAGCGTTTTTTGGGATTGCGTTGCGTTGACGGATAGTATATCATCAAGCTGATGCGCTGTGATGAATCCGGACTGCATGGGGATTGTACGCCAATGTCTCGACGCTGGTTTTCTTTTCTGGCTGCGCTTCTGATCCTTTTCACCATAACGCCTCCATGTTCCTGTGGCGATATGGGTGTTGCCTATCTCCAGGAAAAGAGGGAAACGAAGAAAATCGACGGAGGCAAGAACCTCCGGGACACATTCGATTTTCTTGGGACGATTGCCCGGTTCCGGCTCAGCTACGACATCTCCATTACCGATTCAACCCCCAAGGGCAAGTGCTTCTCCCGTTTGTGGGTTTTCAAGGAGAAGATGCCTACGCTGGGTATGACGCGTCCCGCCTCGTGCAATTGGTACGCGCAAGGGTTTTTCGACGTGATTATCGACGGAGAAGGGCTGCATGAATACCCCGCAGTGTTCAAAATCGTCCGGCGGGGAGGGCCGGATGCCATGCTGAAGGCCGTATGGGATACACCGAAGGGCAAGGTGACGGCGTGCTTCCTTCTTCGCGACGGCGACGACAAACTCCTGATGCAGGTGGGTATCGAGCCGAAGGCCAAGCCGAAATCGATCCAACTGCGACTGCTCTGCTACCCGAACGGGTTTTACGGGGACAAGGACCGATGGATTACAACCTCCGTGAGGTCGGTGCAGCACACGAACCAGGCGCAGCTCGACCCCTCCAAGGAGCCCTGGGTCGTTTACTACGACAAGGCCATTACCGGCGACAAGACCGTCGGGGCATGCGGGCTGCTCTATCTCCCGGAGGAAGTGAGCGCCGCCAGCGTTCATGTTACGGGCTATCCCATCTGGACCGTACTGGACTATCCGCCCCAGACGCGCGCATTCCATGTGGCCTTGTACGACTTCGCGGAGTTCCGAGACAACGAGGAGAACATCGCCTACTTGAGGCGCAACGGGCAGGCGTTCCTGGAAGACCTGCGCTTCGCCGCGTCGCGCAATTGGGGCAATGCCGTCGAGATGACGACGAAGCTGCCCGACGGACGTTTCACTAAGCCCGTGGTCCAGATCGAGCCAACCCCCTTCGACAAGATGACGAACGAGGTGGTAACGCCTCATGTCGAATGGGCGAAACCCTATGCAAAGGGGACGCTGAAGATCCTCGCGCTGGCCCCGCGCTGGGACCAGAGAGAAACGGTCGAGCTGGCCCAACGTCTCGACATCGACCATGACACGATCTGCTTCAGTTCGGCGTCGCAGGTCTATGATCCTCGCGAACTGGAGATCTATGGCTCGTACGAGCTGTACGGATACCCCCCGCGTTCCGCGATGACCGAGCTAAGCCGACTGCGAAAGGCCCTGGAGGAGGGTCAGTACGACTGCATGCTCATCGGGGGGATTCAGATGGACTTGTTGCCGCGATATTTTTTCGACACCGTGATGAAAAAGGTTTCCGACGGCATGGGGCTGCTTGTCACCGGCCGCGGAAAGATGTTCCGTGATCTCCTTGACGGGAAACGCCTCACCGACCAGAGCTTTATTGTTCAAGGTGTGCCTCTCGATCACTTGCCCGTTCTCAAGGATTATTCGCAGGAACCGGGCGCGAAAAACGCCCTATTCGATTCGTACGTCTATGGCAAGGGGCGCGTGTTGATTGCAAATTATCCCGCTGGAGGGAGATACAGGAACATCTACCTCACGCCGCCGGTGGGGACGGACCAGGGATTCAAACCGCCCGACTATGAATACTTCCAGTCCATGGTCGCAAAGGCCGTATTGTGGGCCGCCCGCAAACAGGGAGACCTGCGGGTGAAGACGATCGCAGCCGATGGCGGGGTCTGCATCGAGTCCGGGGGCGTGGCGAAGGGGGTCGATCTGAGTTATCTGGTCCATGATCGCGGCTTGCTGGAGGAGGCGACGGGAAAGCTGCACGTGGACGTGCCGACAGGGCAGAGCGTGCACAGGGTGAAAATTCCGCGGTTGAAGCCGGGCGAGCACTTTCTTGATGTCTTTGTGCGAAAAGATGGAAAGATCCTGGACTGGGGCACGGGCTATTTCGTGACCGAATCGGACGTCGCGATTGATTCGATACAGATCAATCCCGGGGAACGCAAGGAGGGTGCGAAACTCACCGGGCGTGTCTTGCTCAGGAACTCCCCTGCGGCGGGCAAGGTGCGGGTAGAGCTATGGGACAACCTCGGGCGGTTGCTGCGTGTTGCTCAATCTGCCGTGGATGGGAACACGAAGGAGATTCCTTTCGAGTTCAAGCTGCCTCGGGCTCTGACGATCCTGCACAAAGTGCGAGCCATGCTTGTTGACCAGAAGGGGCTTGTGGATCAAAAGGAACAGGAGGTTCCGGTTCCCGACAGCCGTTGGGACGACTGGTCATTTCTTGTGTGGAGCAGTGGTGGGAACAATGTGGTTCGGGACGGCATCAATTATGTCAATTCGCAATGGGGCGTGGACGCGATCGACAACACGGGCCTCACGGGCGGTAATGCGGAGATGGCGGCGTTGTACTGCCGCAATGCCGCGCGGCACGGCCTGCGCAGCGTTCCCTATATTACTCGAATCGCGTCGATGCAGGAAACGGGCGATATTCGAACGCCATGCCTCACGGACCCGACGTACCTGAAAAAGTGGACTGAAGGGCTGAAGGAGCGCGCTCGGGGGGCGGCGCCATACGGGCCGCTGGGTTACACCCTGGGCGATGAAAACTTCCTCGTCCACCGAAAGCTGGATGTGTGCTTCTCTGAAACCTGCAAGGCGGATTTCCGCACGTATTTGCACAAGATATACGGAACGCTGGACGCGTTGAACCAGGAGTGGGGATCGTCCTACAAGGCATGGGACGATGTGGAACCGATTCATCTGCAAAAGGCGCGAGACACGAAACAGTACGCGCGATGGGCAGACCACCGCATGCACATGGAGGAGGTGTTCACACGGGCCCACGCCTTGGGGAGAAAGGCGATCCGGGAGGTGGACGGACGGGCGAGGGTTGGCTTTGACGGTGTCTTCAGCCTGGATAGCTGGCACGGATACAATTTCTATAACCTATGCCAGGCTTGTGACTTGTGCCAAGTGTACCGACAGCGTCTCAATCAGATTGAATATCTCCGTTGCTTCGCGAAGCCGGGGTCTTTGATGGGCGCGTGGCACAATCGGATCGGCAACGCGGACGAGATCTCGGCGAAGCGGGTATCGTGGCACCTGCTCTTCCACGGATTCAACAGCTCGTGGTACTGGACCACGTTCAACTGCGGGTGCGCCACGTGCTTTCCGGACCTCCGGCCGACGCCGCAGTTGAAGTGGATGGCCGAGGTGAACGACGAGATCAAGAGCGGCCTGGGCAAATTATTCATGAATGCGAATCGGTTGAATGACGGCATCGCCATCCACTACTCGCAGCCGAGCGTGCACGCGCATACCTTGCTCAAACAGAAGATGCGCAGCGTGCACGACGCGGCGATTGTCGCCGTTGAGGACCAGGGGATGCAGTTTGATTTCCTCGCGACCGAACAGATTGCAAAGGGCAAGCTCAGCGGGTACAAGGTGCTGGTGCTGCCCGAGTCATTTGCGATCTCGGCGGAAGAGGCTCGGCTGATACGCAAGTTTGTAGAGCAGGGCGGAATGGTGCTGGCGGATATTCGCCCCGGAATCATGGATGGACACTGCAAACCCGTGCCCGCCGGTATGCTCGACGATCTGTTCGGAATCCGTCGTAAGGGAGAACATCGGCCCGGCGGAGATGGGGAGAAGGTGGCTGTCGAGGGCGGAACGATCCCGATTGCTCCAGATGATACGAATCTTGCGCTTGCGGGTGCAAAGGCGTTGGCGAAGGGCTCTGAAAGTGGTGCGCCCTGCGTGATTGTTCATGAGGTCGGTAAGGGCAAGACGATCCTGCTGAACTTCCCGCTTGCACCGTACTATAACCTCCGGCAAAAGGTCGAGGAGGGACCGATCAGAAGCCTACTGTGCCAGCTCCTGGCGCAAGGGGGAGTGGAGAGGCGCATCAAGGTGCTCTCCGATGGGCGAGAATTGAACGCGTGCGAAATCGCAGTATTCAAGAAGGGCCGGTGCGACTATGTGTCGATTGTGAAAGATGACGACATTGATGATCCGGGGGTTCGTGAGTGCGAAGTCATATTCCCCGTTAAAACATATATTTACGACGTTCGCAGGAAGAAGCTCATGGGCGAAACGGACCGCGTGACGGCACGAATCACCCCGGGCGATCCGCAGATTTTTGCTTTGATGCCCTATACGGTTGAACGACTGCGCGCGACCGCGCGAGCGAAGAAGTGCCGACGTCGCGATGCGATAGAGTACGAGGTGACGTTGGACACGAGCGCGGGGAAGGGGATAGCATTTCACTGTATTCGATTGGAAGTTACGGATCCGAGGGGCCGGGCCGTTCGCCACTACGCGGAGAACATCTTGATGGATGCGCCACGAGTGACGGGCAAGCTGAACTTGGCGTTGAACGATCCTGTGGGAAATTGGCGGCTGAAGTTCACGGACGTGGTCAGCGGCCGGTCCGCGGTTCTTGCGATTGACGTGGAGGAATAAGGGCAAGTCGGGGCTTCTGTGCATGACGCGGCATCACGGAGGTAAGCTATGTCACAGGGAAGGACTAATCGAAGTGCGGATAATAGGTTGGCAGATGTCCGGCTGACTTTCGTGACCGATGGCGGAAAGCCCATCGGAAATGCCAAGGTAAGCCTGCAGCAAACCAGCCACGATTTTCTGTTTGGGTGCGCTTTTCCCACCTGGCATCGGGGCAACCAAGAGTCAGAGGACCGCTTTAAAGAACTTTTCCGGATACTGTTCAATTGCATGACCACCGAGACTGCGCTGAAGTGGCGTGCACTCGAGCCGCGAAAAGGCCAACTCAACTGGAAAGCTGCAGATCGGATGATTGATTGGGCCGAGACGGCCGGGATTGTGGCCAAGGGTCATCCTCTTGTTTGGGGCAATGGTCCGAAGGGATCGGGCGTCCCGAGGTGGATGCTGAGCAAGCCAAGCAGAAAAATCGGACGGTATCTCCACAAACGCGTGAAGAAGGTTGTGGAGCGATACGCCGGGCGGTTGCGCTATTGGGATGTGATCAACGAACCGTGCCATGCGACGTGGTTTGAGGAACAGCTCGGTCCCGACTACATGAAGAACGTGCTGGACTATGTGCGAGAGGTCGACCCGGAAGCCAAGCTGCTGATCAATGAGTACAATATCATCGGCTTTGATCGAGAAATGGAACAGCTTGTCGATTTGATCAAAGACCTTCAGGAGCAGGGCGCACCCCTTGATGGCGTTGGCCTGCAGGCCCATCCGGGGAGCCGGTGGCTCCGAGCCGACGAGATCACACGGGCTTGCGACCGGATCGGAGAGCTCGGATTGGAGGCCCACATCACAGAGCTTACGGTGCCATTGGAGAATCAGCCGATCAAGGGCAGGCCGGAGGGAGGGGTCTGGGATGAAGAAGCGCAGGCAGAATACTTCGAGATGTTCTTCCGGACCGCATTCGCTCATCCGAGCGTCAAGGCGATCACCGTATGGGGTCTCTGGGATGGGATGATCTGGCAGAGCAACGGCGGACTGGTTCGCAAGGATTTCAGCCTGCGGCCTGTCTTCGAGGTCTTGGATAATCTCATCAACCGCGAATGGCGGACGGCGTGCACGATCGAAACAGATGCGCGCGGGGAGTGCGTCCTCATGGGCTATCTCGGGGAGTATCAGGTCGAGGCCGAAGTCTCGGGTAAGAGATGTGTAGGCACGTTCCATCTCGATGGTCGAGATGAGGCCGTGACAGTGGCGCTGAATTGAACGGCGTTCGCCAATGATGGCGCGGAGCGTGGACGACGGAACTTCCTACTCACTCGGTCGCGCAGGGGGGGGGGCCTTGGCGCCAATGATATCCCCAAATCGTTTGTCTTTCTGAAGGCGGCGGAACTGTGGCAGGTCCCGGGCGTAGTTGCGGATGCTGTCGCCGCCGATGTCAATGGCCTTCCGCAGGTTCTCCAGAGCATCGTCGGGCTTGTCTTGCGTCGCGTAAAGAATGGCATACCCCAGCCATACAGAGGCATCTTTGGGATTGAGTGTGGCCGCTTGCGCCAACTGGTCCTCTGCGTTCTTGAAATCTCTTTTTGCCATATACGCGTTGGCCAGAAAGCACTTGAGGCCCACGTTTTTCGGTTCGCGGGTGACGGCCTTGTGCAAATAATCGATCGCGGTGTCCGTTCGGCCGAGTGTCAGGGCGGCGTTGCCCATGCGGGCGAACAGCTCCGTGGATGGGCCGGAGTTCTTCAGAGCGAGTTTTGACTGGATCAGAACGGCCTGCGGGAGGAGGGCGGCGCGCGCTTTGGGCGAGGCGTTCATGGTCTGAGTGCACACGGCAATGGCTTCACTGTATCGGCCGAGGTCCTCGTAGGCAAGGGCAAGCCAACCGGCAATCTTGGCATTCGACGGGTCGGCGGCAAGGGCCTGTTTGAGTGGAGGGATCGCTTGGGTATACGCGGCCTTGGCGAGATAGGCCGCGCCCATGTCGGCGGCGATACGGTCCTGAAGTGTCGGGGTCACGTGTGATGCCTTGGAATAATACTTCAGCGCCGTGTCGTAATCGCCCTTGTGCGAGTAAATCAGACCGATGTCCCACCAAAAGCAGCCTTCCCATGGCGAAAGGTCCACCGCCTTTTGGTAATAACCCAGCGCTTCGTCCCATTTGCCCTGTCGTGCGTAGACCTTGCCCAACGCGGCCCAGGCGGGGCCTTCGTCGGGCTGGCGCTCTGTGTATTCCTGCGCGAAGTGCCCGGCCCGTTTCCAATCCTTGCGGAGGATGGCCACATCCACAAGGCTCGATAGGGCCTTCGGCCACGACGCGGCGGAGCGGAGAAAGTGCGGGGTTGCGAAGCGGTACCACGCGCGGTGGATGGGTTTGAGGTAGGTGGCATAGATCTCTCCGCAGCCATTCTGCGACAGCCACGAATCGTAGTTGTTTTGAACGCTGTCCGACCACAGCGTGCGATCGTTGCGCCATACCCGATTGCGCGCCAAGGTGCCCAGGGCAAAGAAGATGATCAGGGTGGCAACGAGGGCACACACGAGCTGACGTGCGGCCCTGCCACCCCGCTCTGCGTGGCCGATCATGCCGGCGAGCACTCCGCCGACGCCGATGCACCACCCGATCAGCGGCGCATATAGGTAACGTTCGGAAAGTCTTGCCCCGATGGGAATGAGGAGATTGGACAGCGGCAAGAGCATGGCGAAGAACCAGACAATCGCGAACGTGAGCCAGCCATGCTTTCGCACCGCCGCGACTGCAAGGGCCGCCAGGGCAAAGAGCGCCAGCAGCGAGGCGAGGACGGTTGTGTCGAGGAACGAGCCTGGGATGGGCAGGGCGTTGTAGTCAATGCTCAGTCGCACGGGGAAGAAGGCGAGACGCAGGTAGCCCCCGAGGCCCTTGATCGCAAAGGGCAGGCCGAAATGCTTTGTCAGCGTTCCGTGTCCATGGGTTATACTGCGCCAGAGGATGAATCCTGCGATCGCTGTCAGCAGGAAGGGGACCTGGCGGCGAAGGATGTTGCGCAGCCAGTGTTTGCGCTCAAAGCAGAACTCGTATGCTGCCATGGGGCCGAGCAAAGCTACCATGACTTCTTTGGTGAAAAACGCAAGCAGGAAGAGGAGAAGCGAGAGGGCGTAAAACAGCACAGGGCGCGACCGTCTGCCTGCGGTCACGTAGACGACGAGTGAGGACAGGGCGAGCGCGGCGCCCAGGACGTCCTTTCTTCCCGCGATACCCGCGACGGATTCGGTGTTTACCGGATGGACCGCAAAGAGAAGGGCGGCGAGGGCGGCCCAGCGAAGTTCTCCGCCGAGCGTGCGAATGAGGAGGTACACAAGCGCGCAGTTGACGGCATGGAGCAGGATGTTTACCAGGTGGTAGCCGACGGGGTTCAGTCCCCACAGGGCGAAGTCGATGGCGTAGGAGACGACGCGAAGGGGCCGGTATGCGTCACGGAGGGGAGTCGTAAAGATGTGAAGGATGTTGCCGGGTGAAAGGCTTTGGATCGCGGGTTCGTCAACGACCAGAACGTAGTCATCAAAAACAAATCCGTGGGGTTTGCCGAGGGGGCACAGACTCCAGACGGCATTGACATTGACGATGATGGCAAGAAGAGCGACTGCAAGGCACGCCGCGACATCCTGCGAACACGGGGATTGTTTCGTTTCAGAGAGTTCCGTCATCTGCTTTTCGTGGGCGGTCAGGGGTCGGGGCTGCGCGGTTCGAGAGCTGGGCCTGCAACTGGCGGTTTTCCTTTTGGACGATATAGATTTGCCTGCGGAGGAAGAGTATCTGGAGGGCGAGAAAGCCAAAGCAGAGCATTTGAACGCCGCCCAGAAGCATGACCACAAGGACGGTCATCAGGGGACGGTCAGGGTTGAGCGTGCCGCGCGAGTAGGCGTGCAACAGATAGGCGCCGACGAGAAACCCGATTAGGAGGAACAGAATGCCGAGGCCCCCGAAAAGGACCATGGGTCTTTCGAATATCCCAAAAATTATGTGAGAAAACGATGTGGCGCGAAAACGGAACTTTGATTTTCCCATCTTTCGGGATTGGAGGTGCGCTGGGATTTCCTTCACGTGATAGCCCAATGCGGTGACCTTCGACAGGATTTCAAGATGGATTTCCTTGCCGTCGGACTCCAGCTCCAGGGCCTTCAGAACATGATCGCGGTACCCGCGAAGGACGCATGTGATGGTCCAATACCTGCCCCCCATGGCATGGCGGAGAATCCGGTTTCCGGTTTTGCTCACGAAAAGCCGGAACCACGGGACCCCCTCTGTGGAGCCGCCGGGCATGTAGGCGGAGCCAAGGACGACATCGACCTGCGGGTCGGCGTTCATCTCGTCATAGATCTTGCGAATGTGATTCGGGTGGTAGCTCAGGTCGAAGTCGGTTGTGACAACAATGCGGCCCCTGGCGGCGGCCATGCCCGTACGGAGGGCCTTGCCCCGGCCCATGTTTTGGGAGTAGCCCACAACCCTGAGCCTGGGGTCGCCTTGGGCAGATTGCTCCGCCACCTTGCGGGTGCGATCGGTGCTGCCGTCGTCGACCATGATGAACTCCCACTGCCCGGCAAAGTCTTCCAGTTCCTCCTTAATGCGGTCGACCGTTCGCTGCACATTCTCTTCTTCGTTGAACATGGGAGCAATGATGGTGAGATCGGTCGTTTCGCTCATGTGGGGCTATGCATCGTCTCCATCGGATGTTCCGGGTCTGGTGATCTCGTATTTCTCGACTTTGTAACGGATGGAGCGGAAGGTCAGACCAAGAAGCTCGGCGGCTTTGGTCATGTTCCAGTTCGCCTTTTCGAGGGCGGAACGGACGAAGTGCTTTTCGATTTTTCCGACTTCTTCATCGAGATTGATGCCCTGGGGGGGGATATCGCGCAATTGCCATGCGTCGGGTTCGCGGGTGACTTGGAGTTTTGGGGGCAGGTCTTCGAGGAGGATGGTGTCGCTGCGGGCGAGGGCGACGGCTCGCTGGATTGTGTTTTCGAGCTCGCGAATATTCCCCGGCCAATCGTGGACGAGGAGGGCCTGCATCGTTTCGGGTGCGATCGATGTGATCTCCTTGTTCATGGCCTTGCCGTACCGTGCGAGGAAATGGCCTGCGAGTAGGGGGATATCCTGTTTCCGATCCTTCAGTGGGGGAAGCGTAATGGGGATAACGTTCAAGCGGAAGAAGAGGTCCTCACGGAAATTGCCTTTCTCGACCTCCTCTTCAAGGTTCCGGTTTGTGGCGGTGATGAAACGGACGTCGACCTTCTTCGTGATAGTGCTTCCGACAGGTTTGAATTCGCGCTCTTCGAGTACGCGGAGGAGTTTCACCTGAATTTGCGCGCTCAATTCGCCCACCTCGTCGAGGAAGAACGTGCCGCCATCGGCGACCTCAAGGAGCCCTTTCTTATCGGCGATGGCGCTGGTGAAGGCGCCCTTTACGTGGCCGAAGAGTTCGCTTTCGAGGAGGGATTCGGGAAAGGCGCCGCAGCTCACGGCGATAAAGTTGTGGTGTGCGCGGAGTGAACTGAAATGAACGAGTTTTGCGATGAGTTCCTTGCCGGTGCCGCTCTCGCCCTGGATCAGGACGGTGCTGTCGGTGGGGGCAATACGGCGGACGGTATCGCAAATCTCCTGCATACGTGCCGTATTTCCGACGACCATGCTGATGGGGGGGCGCTCGCCGGCGCGGGCGTTTTTCTTGCTTCGGAGGAGACGGGTTTGAGAGATGGCGCGCCCGACGATGGCCTTCATGTTCTCGTTGTCGAAGGGTTTTTTGAGATAGTCGTAGGCGCCGAGCCGCATGGCGGTGACAGCCGAGTCCCATGTGGAGAAGGCTGTCATGATGATGACCATGAGATGGGGGTCGATGTTCTTCAGCTCTTTGAGGAGTGTGATGCCGTCCATGTTTGGCATGTTGAGGTCCGCGAGGACCACGTCGGCGCCGTCGTTGCGGAAGATGGCGAGGGCTTCATTGCCATCGGCGGCCACCTGGGTTTCGTATCCTTCCTTTTTGAGGATGATCGACAGGGTGGTGCGAAGGCTCTTTTCGTCGTCGACGATGAGGAGTTTGCCGGCTTGTTGTTCCATTAGGCCCCCTGCGGTGATCGTTCGGGCAGGTCCGCCGTGGGCGATGCGAGAGAGCATGGCACCCACACCCGGAATGTGGTGCCGACGCCCGGTGTACTTTCCACGCTTACCTCTCCGCCGTGAGCGCGTACAATGCGTCTGACGACAGGCAACCCCATGCCGGTCCCTGCGGGTTTGGTGGTGAAGAACGGAGAGAAGATGCGCGATATTCTGTCGGGCGAGATTCCACCGCCGGTATCGGTGAATGTGATTTCCACGCCGTCACGGATTCCTTCCCGCGTCTGCATGTCGGCCTTAATCGTAAGCTTTCCGCCGTCAAGCATGGCGTCAATGGCATTCACGCCGAGGTTGAGGAACACCTGCTTGAGTTGCTCCTCATCTCCCATACAATAGAGGGACCCGTTGCTTTCATACCGGATTTCCACCGGGTTGTCGCCAATATGCTTCTCAAGAAGGACCACGAAGTCCTCCAGGACGGCTCCGATCTCGCATCGTTTCGGATTCGCGGGTCGCATCCGTGCAAACTGGAGGAAGTCGGAGATGATCCCATCGAGCCGATCCGACTCGCTGCAGACAATATCCATCAGTTGTCTGCTGTCGGGGTCGGTGGTCTCCATCTGGCTCAGTTCCTGTACGCAGGATCGGATCGACGCGAGAGGGTTGCGAATCTCATGGGCGATGCCTGCGGCGAGCTCCGCGATTTCCTCCATGTAGTCGGCGCGTTTCTCGGCTTGCTCCATGCGAACTCGGGGGGTGAGATCGCCCAGAATCCCGATACGTTGCCTGTGATCGTCGTAGAGGACGGACGTGCGTACATTTACGAGGACGGTTCCCGCCGGCGTTTCAATCTCGATCTCGTGTTCCCCCCTGGAATCGGAGAGGAGGACATCCTTAAGGACGCTGTCCGACTGCCGCTTGAAGACTTCGTCCCAGCGCTTGCCGGTCAGGGTCGCGTCTTCCGAGAAGCCCAGCATGGTCTTGGCCTTTTCGTTGACGAAGATGAGCGTGCCGGTTGTATCGATCGCGATCACGCCCTCGGACATGTCGCGGAGGAGGGCCTCGCGAATGATATTGGCCCGGCCCAGGCGAGACGCAAGGCTGTTGCTGAGGAAGGCGACGCCGTGAAACGCCAGTCCCTGCAGCACGAGGTATGTGTATACCTCATTGAAGCGGCGCACTGTGATGTCCTTCAGCCAGCTTTCGTGGACGAAAGGCAGCCCCCATCCCTTGGCGGCCACGAAATATGCGGTGCAGACGATGGAGAGCAGTACGGTGGAAAGGGACGCGAAGAAGATACTGCTCCGCCCTGAGACCACGATGCTGGCGGCGAGGATGCACGCGAAGTAGAGCACGTTGAAATAGCTCTCAATGCCCCCGGTGCAGTAAATCAGGCCGGAGAGCACGATCACATCGACAAGAATTTGGATGAACGCAAAGCGGGCGGGCTGCTTGACGTACTTTGTCAGAAACAAGTAGCAGACATTGAGGACACAGAGCGAAACGAGGAGGGCATACGCCCAAGAGAGAGGAGAGGTGAACTGCCAACCTGCCCAGCGCAGGAGGAGACTGCCCCGCTCCTTGGCTACGATCACAGCCATACAGGTGACCGCCACGAGAAGACGCCCACAGAGAAGCCATCTCATGCGTGACCAGGCCTGCCTGTGCTCGGTGATCAGCTTGGCACTCATCGTCCACCTGGAGAACTGCTGCGGTAGTTCGCGCCGCGACGCCAGCAATGAGGTCGCCGTTGATTAGTGGTTGGTCAACACCTGCTGGATCTTGAAGATCGGCAGGAAGATCGAGAGGACGATGCTTCCAACCATGAGTCCCATGAAGCCGATCATCAACGGCTCGATAAGGGATGTCAGACTCTCGACGGTGGCCTTCACCTGCTGGTCATAGAACTCGGAAATCTTTTCGAGTAGCTGCTCCAGCGCACCGGAGCGCTCGCCTACAGAGATCATGCGGGTGACCATGGGCGGGAATATCCCGCTCTTGGACAATGGTTCCGCCAGTGTCTCGCCCTGACGGACGTTTTCCATAGCGGCGAGGACACAGTCCTCGATAATCTTGTTGCCGGCGGTCAAGGCGACGATCTCGAGAGCACCCAAAATGGGCACGCCGGACTGGATCAATGTAGCGAATGTTCGGCTGAATCGCGAGATGCAGACCTTTTGCAGGAGCGCGCCGAAGATGGGCAGATGCAGCATCATCCAATCGAACTGCCAGCGCCCGATTGCCGTGCGTCGATACATGACCCCGCCGAAGACCAGGGCGATAGAGGCGCCCCCCCAGTAGATGGCATTTGACTGCATCCATAGACTGATGGCCATCAGGATTCGTGTGGGTGTGGGCAAAGGCACGTTGAGCGAATCGAAGATCGGGATGAACTTCGGGACAATACATGTCAGCAGAAAAATGGTGATGCCTATAACCAGTACCAGAGATACGACCGGGTAGGTCATGGCCGACTTGATCTCGCGCTTCAGGGCGATAGCGGACTCCTGGTATTCGGCCAGGCGAACAAGGATCGTGTCGAGCTCACCGGATGCCTCGCCGGCGCGGACCATGTTGATGTAGATGTCGCTGAAGATTTTCGGGTGCTCGCCCAGAGCGTCGGAAAAGTCCGTTCCGCTTCGAACCTTGTCGGAGATGCCTTGCAGGACGTGCTGGAAGCCGGCGTCCTCGACTTGCTCGGACATGATATCGAGGGCCTCCAGAAGTGGGATGCCTGCCGAGATCATGGTCGAAATCTGGCGTGTGAATACGACGATGTCCTCGCCGCTTACCCTCGCCCTCGGCGTCCGTGATGAGCCGAGGCTGCGCTTGTACCAAGGCACATCTTCGCTGATGTCGATGTCAACAAAGTTCTGCATGCGAAGTTGGTTCATCGCGTCCACGTCGGTGCGCGCATCCAGAGTCCCGGTTACGGCGCCCCCGGCGCTGTTTTTGGCCGAGTATTTGAAGGTTGGCATTGTCCTTCCGCTTTCTGTTAGAGGAAACTTAATCTCCCATGGTGACTCGAACCACTTCCTCCAGAGACGTCTTTCCCCGCATGGTGTTTAGGATGGCGCATCGCCGGAGCGTGATCATGCCGTCGTCGACCGCCTTGCGCTTGAGGTCAAGCGCCGAACCGCCGTCGAGGATAAGGCGGCGGATGTCTTCGGTCAATGGAAAAGATTCGACGATGGCAAATCGCCCCTTGTATCCGGATGCGCACTTGTCGCACTCCTTGGCTTTGTAGAGGGTTGCCGTGTTGGCCTCTTCCTCAGTAAAGCCGAGGGAAAGCAGTCTATCTTTGGGTATGTCCGACTCGTCCTTGCAAATCTCGCAGAGTTTTCGGCAGAGACGCTGGGCCAGGACGAGGACGACAGACGATGCGACCATGAACGGGTCGATTCCCATGTCGACCAGTCGGGTCATGGCGGAGGGCGCATCGTTGGTGTGAAGCGTGGTCAGGACCAGGTGACCAGTGAGAGATGCCTGGATGGCGATTTCCGCCGTCTCAAGGTCGCGGGTCTCGCCAATCATGATTTTGTCAGGGGACTGCCGGAGAATGGAGCGAAGCGCAGCGGCAAACGTGAGGCCCCGTTTGGTGCTCACCTGCACTTGGTTAATCCCCTCCAACTGGTACTCGACAGGCTCTTCCACCGTAACGAGATTGTCCTCGACGGACAATATTTCGCGCAGGCCCGAGTAGAGCGTCGTGCTCTTTCCGCTGCCTGTCGGGCCGGTGATCAGGATCATCCCCCAGGGACTGTTGATGGCCTTTCTAAACTGATCGAGCGTTTGCGGCTCCCACCCCATCGAGTCCAACTGCAATGTCAGGTTTGAGGAGTCAAGGATTCGGAGCACGCATTTCTCGCCGTGAACGACGGGCAGAATGGAGACACGAAAGTCAATCTGTCGTCCCTCGAAGCGAAGCTGTATCTTGCCGTCCTGGGGGCGGGCATTCTCGGCGATGTCCATGGCGGACATGATCTTGAGTCGTGAGATCAAGGCATTTTGCATCTTCTTGGGCGGGTTGATGGTTTCGTGCAGGATGCCATCCTGGCGATATCGCACGCGAATCTGTCTCGGGAAGGGCTCGATGTGGATGTCGCTGGCCTTGCTCTGGAGGGCCTTGATGATAATCAGGTTTACCAGCTTGACAATAGGGGACTCGGTGGCCCCGGCCTCGAGTGAAGCGAGGTTAAGCTCTTGGTCTTCTTCCGCCTCGACCTCCTCGACGTTTTCTCCCAGCTCGGAGGAAAGAAGATCTTCCATGGCCTCTTCGCCAGGATTGTACGCCCGCTGGATGGCGATCTCGATGGCGACGTCCGTGCTGATGACGGGTCGCAGCTCGCATTTGGTGATCAACTGGATGTCGTCCAGTTTGAGGATGTCAAAGGGGTTGGCCACTGCGACGGTAAGGATGTTCCCGATTCGCGCAATCGGCAGGACGCCGAATTGCTTGGCGCGTTCCTGCGAAAGGGAGTCGATCACTTCGGGAATGAACTGGACCTTGCTGAGATCAATGGGCGGGACTCTCATCTCTGCGGACACCGAGGCAATGATATCTTTTTCCGCAACGATTTTCTTCTCTGTCAGAACGGCTGAAAGGGATTTGCCTTCCTTTTCGGACGTCTCCATAGCCTCGTTGCCCTGCTCTTCGCTAAGCAGGCCATATTTCGTAAGAATTTTGCGCAGCTTGCGATCAAATTTTGCCATCGACGGTCTCCGGCTTGCCCTTAGTACTCCATTTCACAAGTTCGTATAGAGATGGAAAGCGGCGACTCGTTTGTAGTGCGGACTTCAGTCCGTTCTTTCGGCGATCTCCGCAATGAAGAAAGCACTAAAGTACTTACTACAAACAGCCTTCTGTACTGCCCTAACCCTATACAAACTTATGAAATGCTGCCCTTAGTCTTCCATCGTCACCCGTTCGACTTCTTCCAGCGATGTCTTGCCTCGCAGTGAATTGATGATTGCCGTCCGTCGCATTGTCAAGAACTCGCCCCCCTCCAGGGCCGCGTTCTTCAGGTCGATAGCGGAGGCGCCGTCGAGGATCAGCCGCTTGATGTCCTCCGTGAGGGGGAGTGATTCCACCACGGCGAATCGCCCCTTGTACCCTGCAGTGCACAGGTTGCAACCTTCTTCTCGGGTCTTAAACAGATGGGCGTCCTCCAGTTCTTCGGGAAGGAACCCGATCCGCTGCAGAACGTCCTTCGGATACTCCTCGGCCTGCTTACAGTTGTCGCACAGCTTGCGGCAGAGGCGCTGTCCCACAACCAGGATGACCGATGCCGCCACCATGAAGGGGTCGATGCCCATGTCCACCATACGGGTAATGGTCGAGGGTGCATCGTTTGTGTGGAGCGTGCTGAGCACCAGGTGCCCCGTGAGGGCCGCTTGGATGGATATTTCGGCTGTCTCCAGATCGCGGATCTCGCCGACCATGACCGTATCCGGGTCCTGACGCAAGATGGAGCGCAGGACGGCGGCGAATGTCCGACCCCGCTTGGGGTTTACCTGGACTTGATTGATCCCATCGAGTTCGTACTCCACCGGGTCCTCGACTGTAATGAGGTTGTCTTCGGGGCTCGTGACCTCCTGCAACCCCGAATAGAGCGTGGTGGTTTTGCCACAACCCGTGGGCCCGACGCACATGATCATGCCCCAGGGCGAGGTGATCGCCTCTCGGAAGGAGGCCAGGGTGCCGGGCTCCCAGCCGAGGTCCTCGAGCTGCAGAGCCAGGTTGGATTTGTCCAGAATACGCATAACGGCCTTTTCACCATGCACGACGGGGAGGATGGACACGCGGAAGTCCACTTGTCGGCCCTCGACCTTGAGCTGGAACTTCCCGTCCTGCGGCAGTTTCCGTTCGGCAATATCCATGCCTCCCATGATCTTGATACGAGAGACCACCGAGTTATGGAGGCGCTTCGGCGGGCACATCTCTTCGTGCAAGACGCCGTCCACCCGGAACCGGACGCGTGTATGTTTTTCGAAAGGTTCGATATGGATGTCAGCGGCCTTGGCTTTGAGCGCCTTGACGATGAGCAGGTTGACGAGTTTGATGACAGGGGAATCTCCGCCGCTCTGGAGGGATGTGATGTCCAGAATGCCCTCGTCCAGCTCTTGCTCAACTTCCTCGATGCCGTCGGCCTCCTCTGTCTCCAGCAGTTCAGCGACGGCCTCTTCCTCGGCATGATAGCAGCGCGTGATGGCGTCGCGGATGCTGACGTCTGTGCTGAGGACGGGGCGCAGCTCACAATGGGTCACAAGCTGGATGTCATCGAGCTTCAGAATGTCGAAGGGATTGGCCACGGCCACCGTAAGAATCTTGCCGATGCGCGCGATGGGCATCACTCCGTAGTTATTGGCCAGCTCTTCCGGAAGGGAGTCAAGGACCTCGCCGGTGATCTGCACCTTCGATATGTCGAGGGGTGGGATATTCATTTCACTCGATATCGAGCCGATAATGTCCCTCTCGGACACACCTTGGGCCATCAGCACTTCACTGAAGGACTTGTCCTGATTTTCGGCTTCCCCGAGATATTGTTCGCCCTGTTCGTCGGTGATGACGCCGCGTGTCACCAGGATCTTTTTGAGCCGGCTGTCGAATTTGGCCATGCCGATCGTCCTCTATTCGTCGCTTGCGCGATGTGGGCGCTACTCGTCATCGTCCCCCGCTGAGGGCTTCGCCTTGGCGATGATGCCGTCGGCGATGCGCTGTGGAACGAAGTCATAGTGGGAAAACTCCATCGTATACGTCCCCTGCCCGCCGGTCACGGAGTCGAGCTGGGTTGAGTACTTTGCCATTTCGGCCATTGGAATTTCCGCCGTGATGACCTGCATATCGCCCAAGGCCGTCTGGTTCTGGATGCGCCCCCGCCTGCTGTTCAAATCGCCCAGGATGTCCCCTGTGAACTTATTCGGCACCGTGATTTCCGCCATGACAATAGGTTCGAGGAGCATGGGCTTCGCGGCGAGAAACGCCGCCTTAAAGGCCCTCGCAGCGGCGATCTTAAAGGCCGCCTCCGACGAGTCCACCGCGTGGTGCTTTCCGTCGTAGACACGGACCCGGACGTCATGGACGGGGTAACCCGCGACGATCCCCTTTTCCATGGCCTCCAGAACACCCTTTTGCACGGCGGGCAGGTACTGGTTTGGAATGGCGCCGCCGTATATCTCATCCACAAACTCGAAGCGGTTTCCGCGCTCCAGGGGCTCCACCTTGAGCCAGACTTCCCCGAACTGGCCGCGGCCGCCCGTCTGCTTCTTGTGGCGATACTTTCCGTTCCCCAGTGTGGTGACGGTCTCTCGGTAGGAAATCTTGGGATCCTTGGTAATCACCCCGACCTGGAAGCGGTTCTTCATCCGGTTGAGCATGAGTATCAAATGCAGGTTGCTCATGCCGGAGATGACCATCTCGTGCGTCTGTGCGTTGCGCTCCACCGCAAAGGTCGGGTCTTCTTCGGCCAGCTTTGCCAGGGCGCCGCTGATCTTTTGCTCGTCCTTTTGGGTTTCGGGCTCAACCGCGAGGCCGACCATGGGCAGGGGAAAGTCAATCGCCGCAAAGGCCAGCGGTTCTCGTTTCGCGCTCAGCGTGTCGCTCACAGACACCTCGTCGAGCTTGGTGGCGGCTACGATGTCTCCCTCAATCGCTGTCTCCACCGGATCCATGTCCTTGCCCATAGGGCGCAGCAATTGGGCGATCTTCACGCTCTCTCCGTTCCGGGTGACGAACACATTGGTGCCGCCGGAGAGCGTCCCGGAATGGACGCGGAAGAAAACGATCTTTCCTGCATAGTCATCGATGATGGTCTTGAACGCCTGGGCCCGAAAAACGCCGTCGCTGATGGGGGCGCTTTCCGCAGCCTCTTCTCCCTCGGGGGAAGCGATCTTCCTGTGGACGCCTTCCGCAGGGGAGGGGGCGAAACTCGCGATGATATCCATCAGTTCCGTGACGCCTTCCCCCGTCTCCGCTGAGCAGCAAATTATGGGAACACATGTTCCGGCGGTCAGCGCCCGAACGAATGCCGCGTTGATCTCCTCGGCGGAGATCTCTTCCTCGGCAAGGTATTTTTCGAGCAGGGCGTCGTCGGCCTCGACAACGGCCTCCATTACGGTCTGCTTCGCGTCTTTGGTGTCCCCGACCACCCCATCGGGAATGCTGTCGGCCGTGAGCACATTCACAACGCCGGAGAACTGCGCACCGGTGCCGACGGGAAGCGTGAGCGGCGCGCATTGCTTCCCGAACTGTCTCTGTATATCAGCGATCAGGGCGGAGAGGTCGACGTTCTCCCCATCCATCTTGTTCAAAGCAATGATCTTGGCCACCCCTGCGTTCTGGGCCCGCTCCCACGCGCGGCGCGTGTTCACCTCGATACCTGCCGTGGCCGAGATGACGATGACGGCTGTCTCGGCGGCCGCGAGGGAAGAGACGACTGTGCCGATGAAGTCCAAGCGGCCGGCCGTATCAATGATGTTGATCTCTCTGCCTTTCCAGGTGCAGTGAGCGATTGCGGCGGCGGCCGAGCCCTTGTCCTGTTCCTCGGGAAGAAAATCAAAGAGGGACGATCCCTCACTTGGCTTGCCCGGTTTGGGTGTCACACCGGCTTTGTGGAGCATCATGTCGGCCAAGGTCGTCTTGCCGGTGCCTGCGTGCCCGACGAGCACAATGTTACGAATGTCCGCTGTTACGTATTTCGCCATCCTTCCTCACTTTACGAGAAGACCATACACTTCTCTTTCATTGCATTTCCGCCCACTCTGGAAATGGACCTGATTCACGATTGGTACATGCTTTTTGGCGCACAAAACATTATAAACCCCAATGAACCAAATGGCAAGGATTATCCGTCGAATTTTCCCCCGAATCACGCATTCTGCGCACAAATATGCACAAATGGGGGCGCCGGTTGTTGGGCTATGGCCGGCAGGCGGATATCGCGGCGGCGAGGGACAGCTTTCCGGCGTAAAGCGCCTTGCCGATAATCATCCCAGCAATGGAAAGAGTGGTAAGGCTCTTTACATCCGCAAGGGACGAAATGCCTCCCGACGCCACCACGGGGTGACGGGTGGCCGCCATGAATTCCTTGAGACTTTCAATGTTCGGTCCTGTGAGCATGCCATCGCGCGAGATGTCGGTAAAGATGGTCGCCGCCAGGTTGTATCCATCGAACTGCGCGGCGAACTGCGCGGCCGGGACTTTGCTCACGCGGGTCCATCCTTTTACGGCCACAAGCCCGTCCTGTGCGTCAACCCCAAGCACGATATGGCCGGGATGCCTGGCGCAGAGGTTGGCGATCCAGCCTGGAGACTCGAGCGCCTTCGTGCCGATGACTACGCGCTCGACACCTGCCGCCAGCAACTCCTGCACCGCCTCGTCGGTTCGGATGCCTCCGCCCACCTCGACGCGCAGGTTCGTGGCCGACACGATAGCCTTTATGAGGACCGTATTGACCGGCTTGCCCTCAAAGGCTCCGTCGAGATCCACCACGTGGAGGAGCTCGGCTCCCTCGTCTTCCCACCGTTTGGCCATGGAAACCGCATCGTCGGCATAGACGGTCTCTCGATCGGCCTTGCCTTGCGCGAGACGAACACACTTGCCGCCTTTGATGTCCACAGCGGGAATGATAAGCATTTGCCCTACGCTTCCACGAAGTTCCTCAGGAGCCGCAATCCATACCGCTGGCTCTTCTCCGGATGAAACTGTGTGGCAAAGACGTTGCCCGTCCACACCGACGAAGCGAAGCGCACCCCGTGCTCCGTCTCCGTTGCCAGCACCCCGGAGTCGGCGGGAACTCCGTGGTAGGAGTGCGCGAAGTACATATGCGCCCCGTCGGGGATTCCGGCCAGCAGGGGGGCGCCGGTCTTCTGTTGAAGTCCGTTCCAGCCCATATGAGGCACTTTAATGCCTGCGGAGGAAAAGCGGACGACCTCGCCGGGAATCACATCGAGGCCGTCATGTTCACCGTCCTCGTAGCTCTTGGTGAACAGGAGTTGGAGGCCGATGCAGATGCCGAGGAATGGCTTTCCGTCGGCGATCTGCTCTTTGATGGTCTCCACGAGGCCGAGCTGGACAAGACCGTCCATGGCGTCCTTGAAGGCACTCACGCCGGGCAGGACGATCTTTTCGGCCCTGCGAAGGGATGTGGGATCGGTGGCAATGAGGGCTGTTGCGCCGATTTTCTCGAACGCCTTCTGCACGCTCCGGAGATTGCCGGTGCCGTAATCAATAATGGCGATCATTAGTGATGTCCGTCTATTCCTGGATGACCACCAGCTCGACGCGGCGATTCTGCTGGCGGCCGGATGCGGTCTTGTTCGATGCGATGGGCCGGTACTGCGCAAACCCCGCCGTGTAGATTTTGCGTGGATTGATGCCGCCGTGCTCGACCAGATAGTGCCACACGGTCTCCGCGCGGTGGTTCGACAGCTCGAGATTGCTCTTATACCCCGACTTGCGGATTGGCGTGTTGTCGGTATGACCTTCGACACGGATGACCTTTCCGGCCACGTCGCTGTTGAGGACCTTGGCGATCTTCCGGAGGGCCCCGAAACCCTTGCGCGAGAGCGATGCCTTGCCGGGGTTGAAGAATATCTTCGAAGGCAGAATCACGGCCAGTCTACCCTCACGCACACCAACATTCACGCCGGCGCCTCGAAGTTTACTTTCCAGCGCGGCGCGTTCGGTCTCAATGCTCGTCTTGGCCTGCTGCGTCGCGCTGAGTTGTGATCGAAGACCGTCAGTCTCTTGCTTCAGTCGGCCGTTTTCATTCTGCAGGCTGCGGATAATTTCCCGCTGCTGCTCGACCTGCTGCTGTAGTTCCTCTTCTTTGCAGCCGGCCCCGCAGGCCATCGCCAACACAGCCACCACAAGCACCGGTTGTGCCAGGCATTTCATCAGGTACCCTCCCTTGCTCATGTCTTCATCTACCGGTCTATCGTTTGCCGCACCCCTCTCAGGGGCCTACCGCGCCCATCAACTGGAAAACGGGGCGGAAGCGCCCATACACCCATTCAATGATCTGCGGCCCCCAGAGCACCATCGTCATTGCCGCCATGGACAGAAACGGTCCGTACGGAATGTGATGCTCCCCCTTGGTCAACAGGACGATGACCCCAAATACCACTCCGAAGATCGGGCCCACAAAGTAAATCAGGATCACAAACCACGTGCCCATGAGTCCGCCCATCAGACCCATCAGCTTCACGTCCCCGAACCCCATGGCCTCTTTTCTGAAGGCGAGTTTCCCAAGGACGCCGGTGAGGTAAATCAATCCTGCGCCCACGGCCATGCCGATCAGCGAGTTTGCCACGGCGTTGAGCCGGGCGTTCGACACCACGGCAATGGCATATCGGCCGCCGCCGGGGAACTCCTGCAACGTGGGAAACACGCCGCTCAGAACCACAACCAGGACCATTCCGGGGATCGTGATGTCGTCCGGAAGGAGCATGTGGTCCAAGTCGATAAAGCTCAGCACAATCAGCGCGCCCACGAACGCGAGGTAAACAATAAGGACCGCAGTCGGCTCCCCACGGGACAGCAATACATGTCCGGTCACTGCAAACAGAACAGCCGTAAGCATCTCCACAAGGGGATATCGGATCGATATCTCCGCTCGGCAGTGCCGGCACTTGGCCCCAAGAATGATATAGCTCAAAATCGGGATATTGTCATACCACGCGATCGGATGCCCACACTTCGGGCACTGCGATCGGGGCCGCACAATAGACTTGTCTTCCGGCAAGCGGTAAATGCAAACGTTAAAAAAACTGCCCAAAATAGCGCCGAAGGAAAAGAGAATCACCAAAACGAACGCTTGACTTGGTAACGCCACAAAGTCCCTCGTCGCGTGCTGTTGGCTGCTAAACAAAATTGTATTATATCACGCCCCCCGGTCCAATTCAAGGAAACTCTTGCGCAGCATTGACTGGTCTGATACGATACTCGCCGTGACGGTGCAAGCTGCGTCGTCGTGTAACGCGAAAGAGAGTTCGGGGAAACATGGCCCTTTCACGACGAGACTTCCGCCGGCGCATTTCAGTCTCCGTCGCCTCCGGAGCGGCGCTCGCGCCGGCGTCACGCTCGCCCTGAAAAATGTCTCTCACGGCGTCATCAGCAATCCAGGCGCCTTGACAGCGGTCGCAGAGGGCACGGGTCTGAAATCAGATGAACAGAGGTAGATTTCAGGAGGAACAAAAATGAGCGATGTGGTTTGCCTCGGAATTTTTGTGGCCGACGCGCTTGGGCGGCCGATCGATACGATCCCGGAGAAAGCGCGCCTTCAACTGTTCGACCGCATGGAGCTGCATACCGGGGGCTGCGCCGTTAACACCGGGATCGCCATGGCCAAACTCGGAACGGACGTAGGCGTGATCGGCAAGGTGGGCGACGACGGATTCGGGGATTTCCTCATCAAGGAACTGCAGTCGGCCGGTGTGGACACGCGCGGTGTGGTCCGCGACAAGGAGGCAAGCACCTCGTTCACATTCATCATGATCGCGTCGGACGGTGAACGTCGCTTCCTGCACACCATGGGCGCCAACGCCACCTTCTGCATCGACGATGTGAATATGGACATTGTGAAAGAGGCGAAGCTGCTCCACGTCGCGGGCAGCTACCTGATGTCCACGTTCGATGGGGCCCAAACGGCCGAGGTGCTGAGGCAGGCGAAAGAGGCCGGTGTGACGACCTCGCTCGACACGGCATATAACGATCGCCTCGACGACTGGCTTGGCGTCATCAAGCCGAGTTTCCCTTACATCGACTATTTTGTTCCATCCATCGAGGAGGCCGAACGCATCTCCGGGAAGAAGACGCCCAAGGATATTGCAGAGTTCTTCCGCGACAACGGGTGCAGGAACGTTGGCTTAAAGCTTGGTCGAGAAGGGTGTTATGTCCGGACGGGTGACGTCGAAGTGAAGGTCCCGATCTACAAAGTGGAAACCATCGACTCCTCCGGCGCGGGCGACTGCTGGATTGCGGGTTTCCTCACGGGCGTCATCAACGGATGGGATGTGGAGAAGGCAGCGAAGTTCGGCAACGCCGCCGCCGCCCACTGCGTCCAGGCTATTGGGTGCACTGCGGGCGTGAAGACGCTCGAAGAGGTCCTTGAGTTTCAAAAAAAGAACAACGGATCGGTGTCATTTTAGGAAGCGATACCGGCAGTGCTCATGACTTGAGGTCGTCGGGGAAGGCGGCAAGGGCGGCTTCCGTGGAGTCGTGCACCTCGAGGATGGGGATAAGACCGAAGAAGTGCATTGCATCCCGCGTGAGTTGGTTTGGGGACGCGAGTTTGATCTCGCCATTCCGCTCCTTGACGCCGTTGTAGAGGGCGAGAAGCAGGCCAAGGCCGCTGCTGCCCAGGTAGGTGGTTTCTTCCATATCGAGGATGAGCCATATTCTGCCCGTGTCGACCAGGTCATTGAAGCGCGTGCGCAGAGGGGGGATTTCGTCGATGCCGATCTCCCCACGCAGATACAGAACAGTTATTTTCCCCATGTCTTCGCGTTTTACTGAAAGCTCATCCATCATTTGTTCCCGCAGTTGAATCGGATTTCGACCGTTTGCAAATTATGACTCGGCCTCTGAATTTGGTACATCCTCTTCATTGTCTTCCGGTTGAGGCCCCTCGGCTGTCGCAGGGGGCGGCTCCGGCGATGCATCGATCGGGCTCGACGCGGCGCTATCGGCTTGGGGATGCGGCCGAAGCTGTTCGGCGCGGGGCAGGTGCTTGATGGTGCTCAGCCCAAGCTGTTCAAGGAACCTGCGTGTTGTGCCGTAGAGGATGGGTCGACCGATCGTGTCCAGTCGGCCGACGATCTTCACAAAACCGCGCTCCAAGAGGCCCCGGAGGAGCTCGCCGGATTGGACGCCGCGGATGGCCTCGATGTCGGCCCGCAGCACGGGCTGCTTGTAGGCCACGATGGCCAAGGTCTCCAAGGAAGCCGGTGAGAGTTTGCTCTCGGTCCGGGTCTGGCGAATCTTGCTGACGACCTTCCAGAACTCCGGGCGGGTGAGCACCTGGTAGCCCTCGGCGATTTCCTCGATCTGAAACGAGCGGCGGCTCTCTTCATATTCCCGATTAAGCTGGCCGATACATTTTCGAACCGATCGCACGTCAGCGCCCTCGATGGCCCGCGAGATCTTGGCGGGAGGGATGGGGCGGTCGGCGGCGAACAGGATCGCTTCCACGTACGGCTTGATTTCTTCTTCGGATTTTCTTGGCTTTGCCATGGGGATATATAATTCGACGTTGTACGAGGTTACGACGGTCCCGGCGCATCGGCATCGGGAACGGGAGGAGCGGTCACTCCTGTTTTTTCACGAAACCGTATTTTCTTGGCTTGGTATACCGGTCGATTATGGGTACTGCTGTGTTCATCAGCAGGATGGAATAGCACACGCCCTCTGGATAGCCGCCGTACAATCGGATCAGTATCGTGAGCAGGCCAGCCCCGGCCCCGAAGATGATCTGACCTTTGATGGTAAGCGGCGTGGTCACCATATCGCTGGCCATAAAAAACGCGCCAATAATCAGGCCGCCGGCGAAAACATGGTAGAGCCCCTCGCCAAACATCTGGTAGGCGGTTCGCCCGCTTTCGGCCACCGTGCCGGTAAAGGGCATCATGCCGGCCTTCGATGGGAGGATGATCGTAAGTACGTATGCGGTAATAAGATACGACGCCGGCATCTGCCATCGCACGTAGCCGCGCCAGATCAGAAACAGTCCGCCAAGGAGCAGCAGCAGGGCGGAGACCTCACCGATGCACCCGGGTACCCGGCCCAGAAAGAGGTCGCCGAGATTCCAGCCGCCGGCGCCCGCGCCCTCGGCGATCTTTCTCATGAGCGGCGACGCGTGGGTTGCCCCGTCGGGATGCGTGGGCCACTGGCTCAGACTGACCGCCTGGGGGTAGGCGAATTGGACGAAGGCCCGGCCGACCAGGGCGGGGTTCCAGATGTTATAGCCCAACCCGCCGAAGGCCTGCTTGCCTATGCTGATGGCCACGAAGGAGCCGACAACCGGGACATACCACGGCGCGTTGGCGGGGAGGACATACGCGAGCAAGAGCCCGGTGACGACGGCGCTTCCGTCGCTTAATGTCACTTCGGTCCGGCGCATGAGCTTCTGGATAACCAGCTCCGTTCCCATGGCGGCAATCACGCTGAACGCCACGACGCGCAGCGCCGCGAAGCCGAACCAATACCACGCCCACAGGCCGGCCGGCGCCAACGTCGCGGCGACGGTCCACATGATCCGGGACACATTCTCCGGCGACCGGATGTGTGGAGACGCGCTGACGATAAGATCGGTTTGTTCCATGGGTCGAATTGCGGCCTTTTACGGTTCTGCTTTCTTCTTTGCTCGTTCTTCCTGCTTCTTTTTCATGGCCCCAAGCTCGGCCTTGCCATACTTGATTTGCTGAACAATGGGGCGCTTGGCCGGGCAGACATAGGAACAGCACCCGCACTCCTTACAGTCCATGATATTTGCGGTGAGGGCGGCCTCGAAGTCCCGCGCATCGAGAAGGAGGCTGAGCTCGGACGGCACCAGCCGCATGGGACAGTGGCGCACGCACTCGCCGCATCGGATGCACGGCCCGGGCTCCCATGTGGTCGGGTCGGTCAGCACGAGGACGCCGCTCGTCCCTTTGATGGTGGAGAGGTCGAGCGTGCCCACGGCGAGTCCCATCATTGGGCCGCCGAGAATCACCCGCCGCGCCTCGTCCTTGAGGCCGGCATGGGTCAGAAGTCGCTCGAGTGGAGTGCCGATTCGCGTCAGCACATTGCAGGGTCGTTCCACACCATTGCCAGTAATGGTCACGATGCGTTCCACGATGGGCTTGTTGAGATTGACGGCCTCATAAATCGCGTAGGCCGTGGCTACGTTCTGGACCACGCACCCAACGGCCATGGGCAGGCCGCCCGAGGGCACCTCTCGCCCCAGGAGGGCATGGATGAGTTGGTGTTCTGCGCCCTGGGGGTAACGGACAGCCAGCATCTCGGCGGAGATGTTCTCCTCCGCCTTGGCGGCCTCGGCAAGGGCTTGATAGCAGTCCGGTTTGTTGGCTTCAATGCCGATGTAGCCGTTCGGACAGTCAAGGACTTTCATGATGAGCTTCATGCCCTCGATGATTTCGCCGGGGCTGCGGAGCATGAGCCGATAGTCACAGGTAAGGTACGGTTCGCACTCTGCGCCGTTGAGGATGACCGCATCGATCTTACCGTTGTCGGGCGGGGAGAGCTTGACGTGTGTGGGGAAGGTTGCCCCGCCCAGGCCCACGATTCCCGCCGTCTGGATCCTTTCCTTGATCTCCTCTGCACCCAATGAGGCAATATCGCACGCCTTGTTCATGCCCTCGGCCCACTCGTCCTCGTCGCTTTCACGCTCAATGCGCACGGCAGGGCAGGGGACGCCCGTGACGGGAAGGGTGCGGTCCTCGACCGCCGTGACCGTCCCGGTGATGGATGCGTGGACCGGAGCGGAGACGAAGCCCTTGGCCTCCCCGACAACCTGACCGGTCTTCACCTTGTCACCCTTCTGCACACAGGGCTGACATGGCGCGCCGATGTGCTGGGACATGAGGATATGAACATGATCGGGGAGGGGGAGGGTTTCGATCTCCGCATCCTTGCTGAGTTCCTTCATGTCGTGGGGATGGATCCCCCCCTTGAACGTCTTCAGCATGTGTCTGTTTCCGTCGTTGATCTGCAGTGGTTGCACCTGGATACCCTTCGCCTCTCAGCCGGGGAAGGCCCTTCCGATCTGGCGAACGGCCTGTTTGAGCCGGAGCTCGTTCTCCACCAGAGCCAGGCGCAGGTAGCCTTCGCCGCCCTCGCCGAAGCCCCGACCCGGGGCAACGGCCACCTCGGCCTTTTCCATCAGCTCGAATGCAAAGTCGATGGAGCTCATGCCTCGATATTTCTCCGGGACGGGCGTCCACACGAACATGGAAGCGCGGGGGCGCTCGACCGGCCAGCCGATCCGCGCCAGCCCGTCGCACAGCACGTCCCGTCTCTCCTGGTAGACTTTCGCCTGTTCTATCACGTACTTGCGGCAGTGGCGCATCGCGATGATGGCCGCGATCTGTACGGGTTGAAAGATGCCGTAATCGTAATATCCCTTCACCCCTGACAAGGCAGCAATGACGTCGCGATGCCCGACACAGAAGCCACAGCGCCAACCGGCCATATTGTAGGATTTGGACATGGTGGTGAACTCGACGCCCACGTCCTTTGCGCCGGGGGCCTGGAGGAAACTCGGGGCTTCGTAACCGTCGAAAACAATATCGCAGTAGGCGAAGTCGTGCAGGATGAGTACCTCGTGTTTCTTCGCAAAGCGGACGACTTCCTCGAAGAACTGAATATCGACCGTCGCCCCGGTCGGGTTGTGCGGATAGTTCAGGATGATCGCCTTGGGCTTGGGGCGCTGGTGTGCGATGACCTCGTGCAGCTCGCGCAGCAGGGTCTCGCCCTCCGCAAGCTGGACCGTAATGACATTGGCGCCGGCCAGCGCCGGGCCATAGACATGGACCGGAAAGGCAGGCTCGGCCACGACCACGGAGTCACCCGGGCCGAGCAGCGCCAGGCAGAGGTGTGACAGCCCCTCTTTGGAGCCGATGACGCAGAGCACTTCGGTTTCGGGGTCAATATGGACGCCGTAACGGTTCTCGTATTGCCTCGCGACCTCTTTGCGGAGATTGAGCAGCCCGGTGGCCTGGGAGTATCGATGGTTGCGGGGGTCCTGGACGGCTTCGCATATCTTGTCCACGATCGGCGCGGGGGCGGGATCATTCGGATTGCCCATGCCCAGATCGATGATGTCGATGCCCGCCCTGCGCTTTTCGTACTTTACGGCATTCAGCCTGCCGAAGAGGTAGGGGGGGAGTTTTTTCATCCGGGGGGAAAGTTCGACGGGAAGGCGCCCCGCGCGTTCCGGCGTCACGGTAGTGTCCTTGGACGTCACGACTGCGTTACCTACAGGAATTTTTCAATTTCGGCCTGCTCAAAGAGTTTCGCCTGCCAACTGGCCTTCCGTTCATCGATGCGCCGTTTTAGAATGGCCTTGCGCAGAGAGTCCTTGACTTGCTCGAAAGGGACCTTTTTCTTTTCGTTTCGCTCAATGACTTTCAGGATGTGATAGCCATCGTCCGTTCTCACAATGTCGCTCAGCCCGCCGGGCTGTACATTTTTCACCGCCGCGCCCAGTTTGCTGTGGGTCGAGAGGGGCCGCATTTCGCCTCCCCGTGCGCGGGTGGCCACGTCGATGGATTTCTCCCGTGCAAGGAGCTCAAAATCGGCGCCGGCTTTCAGTTTCGCAAGCATGGCTTTTGCATCCGCCTGTGTTTGCAGCACAATTTGCCGGGCCCGGATCGTTGTGCCATACTTCTTGTCGTACGCCGCCCGCACGTCTTCGGGCGATACGGTAACGATCTTTGCAAGGATTTTCTCGCTCAGCACCTCCGCCCGCACGAGCATCCGGAGCTCGGCTTTCGTCTGGTCCTTCACGGTCTCCAGCGTGATGCCGCGGGTCCGCCGGAGGAATTTATCAAACTCCTCCTCGCTGTTAAGCCGGTTTGCGGCGATCTGCCGGCGAATCATGTCATTGACGAGGGCATCCAGCCGGCTGCTGACCTCGCCCGGCGTGGCATCGATGCTGTACTTCCGGGCCTCCTGCTCGATGAGCTTGAGACGGATCATGCGCTCGAGCGCCCGCTTCCCAAGGATATGGATCAGTTCATCCGCAAGCTCCCTACGCGTGATCTTTTCGCCGTTGACTCTCGCCACAATGTCCTCTGGCAGCCTTGTGGCGATATGCCCGTCGGCCTGTGCCCAAACGGTCGTGTGCAGCAGCAGGGAAACGAGCCATACGCTCGCGCCCAGTGCTCTGCTGTGGGGGAGTCGGAAACCCAACAAGAGTCCTCCAGAACTATGTTTCTTTCGCGGAAAAACCACTATTATATCCGCAGGTTTCCTTGACTGTCAAACCTTTTTTCGATCTCCCTCACGCGATGTTGAACTTGCGCAGCTTGCTCAGGAAAGTGGTTCGCTTGAGACCAAGGGTGCGAGCGGCTTGGGACTTGTTTCCATTCGATCTCTCAAGGGCGGTCCGAAGGCGCTCTTGCTCCAGGGAGTCGAGCATTTCCGGAAGCGCGGAGGCGGCGGGAGAGGGTATTGCCTCCGCCGACTGTTCGATGGGGAGGTCTTTGACGGTAATGGTTTGCCCCTCGGCCAGCACGACGGCGCGCTCCACCATGTTCTCGAGCTCGCGAACGTTGCCCGGCCAGTTGTATTCAATAAGCCGCTGCAGCGCGTCACTCTCGATGTGGCGCACGTTTTTGCCCAGTTCGCGGTTGAACTTGTTGAGGAAGTGAATGGCCAGCTCCGAGATGTCCTCGCGACGGTCACGCAGGGGAGGAACACGGACGGTGATGACATTGAGGCGGTAAAACAGGTCCTCGCGAAAATGGTTGTCCTGGATCAGCGCCGCGATGTCCCGGTGGGTGGATGCGATGACGCGCACATCAACGTTCACGGTTTCGTTGCCGCCGACGCGCTCGAACTCCTTTTCCTGGAGCACACGGAGCAGGCGGACCTGTGTCTTTAGTGGAATGTCGCCGATCTCGTCGAGAAAAATCGTCCCGCCGTCGGCCAGCTCGAACCGGCCCACTTTTTGGCGAATCGCGCCGGTAAAGGAACCGCGTTCGTGTCCGAAGAGCTCGCTTTCCAGGACGCCTTCCGACAGGGCGGCGCAGTTGACTTTCACGAAAGGCTTATTCCGTCGGTCACTGTTGAAGTGGATCGCGCGCGCAATGAGTTCCTTGCCCGTTCCACTCTCGCCGCGGATCAGGACGGCCGATGTGGACCGGGCCACTTTGGCCGTCATCTCAAGCACATCGTGCATGATCTTGCTGGAGCCGACGACTTCGCGGAAGTTGTATCGCTCGCGAATCTGTTCGCGGAGGTATCTGTTCTCGTTGACGAGTTGCCTTTGGAGCGACGCAATCTGCACGCGCTGCTGTTCGATGCGTTTGACCTTTTCGGCCAGGTCTATGTTGAGTTCCTGGATCGTATTGTATGAGAGCGCATTTCGAATGGCGATGGCCGCCTCGTTGGCCAGGGCGCGAAGCAGGCGGATCTCGTCCGTCGAGTAGATCTCTCGGGAAACCTTCTCGCCGAGGCAGAAGATGCCGATCAGACGGTCTTCATACAGCAGGGGAAGGGCGATGGCCGCACCCGCCGATGCCATTTCCTTGATCGCATGGGACTGGAGGCCCTCCTCCGGGATATCTGCAGGGGCGATGAGAGCGTCCCGGTGCTCTTCCAACGCAGCGGCGAGCGATTGGCCGTTGAAGGTATGCGGCAGGGGTGGGTTGCCGCGGCTTACTTTCACTTCGAACCGTTGGGGCTTTTTGTTCCTGAGCATGATGAACACGCTGTTGACGCGCAGCTTTTCGGTGACGGTATCGGCGATCTTTGCCAAAAGCTCATCCATGTCGAGGATGGAGATGACAGCGGTGCTGACCTCGAGGATGGTCTGCTCGTAGCGATACTTGTCCCGATGGAACCGCTTGTCGACCAGTGTCTGGATCAATTCGCTGGCCGGGCGAAAGATAATCGCGATCGCCAAGATGGAGACCACGGTTACCGCCGGGGAGTTCTCGCCCGCGACCACCGTGAGCAGGAACCCGCAGAGAAACACGAGGCAGTAGTACCCGCCCACGGCGACGCCGCTTACAAGGAAGTATCCGATGCTCCGGCTGAGGACGACGTCCACGTCCGAGAGACGATATTTCGTAATTGCGAATGCCTGTCCCATGATCATCAGGATGGACGCAAGGAGCACCCAGGGCGTGGCCCGGCCGAAGGCGAAGCTGGGAAAGTCGGCGGCGGCCACATACACGGTGATGCACACGGGGACCGTGGCGGCTGCGGCGGCCCAGAAAATCCATTTCAGTTGCTTTCCCGCCTGCGACGCCGTGCGTGCACGGTAGGAATGGACAATGGAGACAAGTCCCACAAGAAGATAGATCGCCACGAGGGCAAAGTACCAACCTGCGAGCGCGTAAATAATCTCAAAGGCGTGGCGCAGCGAATCGCCGTCCAGATACTTGAGATACGCGCGGATGTTGTAGCCCTCGAAACAGCCGAGGAAAGCGAGGTGAGGGACGTAGAGGGCGGGGATCAACCAGCGATGCCGCTGTGTGATTTCTTTGCGGGTGGGAAAGACAAGGCAAAAGTGGAGGGCCATGGGGGTGAGGAGAGTTCCCGTGACAATGAACACCGAGAGCAGCCCGACGTTGTCAATGATAATGTACCAGTTCGCTCCACCAACAAAGGCGCTTACGGTAAAGGCAGAGATGAGACAGAACAACGGTGCGCCGGTTGTCCCGGGGTGTTTTATGTAAACCGCAAAGCCCGCGGCCACGGCGCCCATTCCCACGATGAGCCAAATGAGTGCGGAGAAGGGGAAGGGGTGGCGGGTAACCCTGGCGATGATCGGGATGAGTTTTCCTTGCCGAGCGACGACGACCTCGACATCCTGGCCGATGCGGAGACTTCGTGACTCAAACAGGTAGTCGACCAGGCTCCTGGTCGGGCTCCCGTCGATCGACATGACGACATCACCCACGCGCAGGCCGTTCTCTGCAGCCTTGCTTTGGGGCATCACCTGGATCACGCGTTTGTTCGTAAAGACATAGAAGCCCTTGAAGTTGTGCGTCAGCACCTGGTAGAAGACGAGACAGGAGTAGATGAACACACCCAAGGCGCAGAGGAACAGGGCTGCGGTCGTGATCCTATGTCGGTACACAGGCATGATATTTTGGCTCTCGTCCCATCCACTCGTCGAAGTTTCGACACAAATTCAGATTATAGCCATTTTCGCCTAAATGTCAAGCGGAAAGCCGTGTCCTGGGCCGGCGGGAAGGTGTCGTAATTTCGACATATGGCGGCCGCGTGCAAAAGCTACAGCAAGGCCCCATGGGCGGCGGCTTTGCACGGCGTGCAAGCAAGCCGTGGCACACCGGCAGGGGGTGCGTCCACAATTTTCTCATATCTTCTCATCATTGGGGGATGTTCCCGATCCCGCTTCAGTGGGGTGTAGGGTCGGCCCACGCACTCAGAGGCGGACACATGGGTCCCTGGGCCTTGCGGCCCGTTCGTGTTCGCCCCATACCCCTGGTCACGCGCTCAGAAGTTTGCAGTTGACACGATGCCTTGATGTGTGCTATAAAAGCGCCTTTGCGTTAGCTGGGGCGCCGCAGATGACTTCAGAGGATCACCGATGAGCGAAACTCCCCTTAGCCAGAGCCACATCCGCCGGGGTGCGCGGATGGTGGATTTCCATGGCTGGAGCATGCCTCTGCTCTTCAGCAACATTATCGAAGAGCACAAGAATGTGCGTATGCACGCGGGGGTCTTCGATGTGAGCCACATGGGGCGGCTGCGCATCACCGGTTCGGATGGGGGGGGGCTGCTCGAACGAATCCTGACACGGAGCATCAAGGGCCTGAAACCGGGCCGGGCGCGCTACTCCCTGCTCTGCAACGAAAAGGCCGGGGTCGTGGATGATCTGATCGTCTATGCATCCACCGATTATTTCCTGTTGGTCGTCAATGCGTCGAATCGTGAGAATGTTGTGGCCGTTCTCGACGAACAGCGGCAGGGCATGGACGTGACGGTCGAAGACCTCACGTTCGATCTGGCGATGATAGCGCTGCAAGGGCCCGTATCGGCAGGCATTTTGCGCAAGATGTGCAGTCCGAAGGTGGCGGATCTGAAACGGTTTGCCTTCGGTTCGGCCAAGGTTGGCGAGACGCGGGCGCTGATTGCGCGCACGGGGTACACCGGTGAAGACGGGTTCGAGATCCTTGTGGACAAGGGGCATGTCAACGAGATTTGGGACCGTCTTATCGACTTCGGCGCCGCTCCCACAGGCCTGGGGGCCCGGGACACGCTGCGCATCGAGGCCGGCCTGCCGCTTTACGGCCACGAGCTGGGCCTCGACACAAACCCCTTCGAGGCGGGACTGGAATGGGCCGTCGATCTGGAAGGGCGAAACTGCCTGGGCGCGGCCCGGATGCGTCTCGTTGCCGCTGACGGACCCATTCGAAAGGTCGTGGGGCTGGAGATCGAAGGTCGCAAGATTGCGCGTGAGAACATGCCGGTACTGAAGGATATGCGCAAGGTAGGAACAGTGACCAGTGGCACCTTCTCCCCGACGTTAGAGAAGACCATTGCCCTGGCAAGAGTGGAAACGAAGTTCGCTGTCGAGGGCACGGAGCTTGTCGTGGACATACGCGGGTCAAACGTTCCAGCGACGGTCGTGCCGATTCCTTTCTACAGGAGGACCCGATGAACCCCAACGATCGGAGATACGCAGAGAGCCATGAGTGGGCCCGCGCAGAGGGCAACACGGTGACCATTGGCATCACGCAGCATGCCGTCGATGAGCTGACGGACCTCGTTTATATCGAGTTGCCGGAGGTCGGCGCAGAGGTGACGGCGGGGCAGGCTTTTGGCGAGATCGAGTCTGTCAAGGCCGTGTCCGAACTCGTGTCTCCCGTGGATGGGAAGGTGGTCGAGGTGAACACGGACCTCAACGACGACCTCGATCCCATCAGCAAAGATTCCTATCAGTCCGGATGGATGGTCAAGATTGAAGCGACCGATTTGAGTCAGCTTGATTCTCTTATGACGGCCGAGGAATACGAGAAGAAGACCGAATCGGAAAGCTCGTAAGGATCGCCGGAAGAGGCCGGGTCCACTTCAATGCCTTACATCCTCAACACCCCGGACGACCAGAAGGCCATGCTCGATGCCATCGGCGTCGAGGCGATCGGGGACCTGTTCGCTGACATCCCCGCCGACCTGAAACTGGATGGCGCGCTGAACCTGCCGGAGGCCCTGTCCGAATTTGAGGTTCTGAAGCATCTCGACCGACTCGGCCGCCGAAACCAGTCCGCGCAGGGACTGATCTCATTCCTCGGTGGCGGATGCTGGGATCACTTCATCCCCGCTGCGATTGACAAGATCGTCATGCGCTCGGAGTTCTATACCGCCTACACGCCGTACCAACCCGAGGCCAGCCAAGGGCTGCTTCAGGCCTTCTACGAATACCAGAGCTTGATCTGTGACCTCACGGCGATGGATGTGTCGAACGCCTCCATGTACGACGGCGCCAGTGCCGTGGCCGAGGCCGTCCTCATGGGGCGGAGCATCAACGAGCGCACGAAGGTCCTCGTTCCCGCGACGCTGCATCCCGAATACCGGCAGGTGCTTGCCACCTACCTGAAGAATTCGGGCATGACGATCCACACCATTCCGATGAAGGGCGGTGTTTGCGATCCGGCGGCCGTCACGGACGGAGACGAACAGGACGTGTCATCTGTAGTCGTGCAGAGCCCGAACTTCCTCGGGTGTGTCGAGGACGTTAAGGCGGTTGCGGCGGCGGCGCACAGACTCGGAGCGCTCTGCATCGCGTGCGTCGATCCAATCTCTCTGGCCCTTCTGCTTCCACCCGGCGAGTGCCATGCCGACATCGTTGTCGGCGATGGGCAACCCCTGGGGATTCCCCAGTGCTACGGCGGCCCGTCGTTCGGCTTCATGGCGTGCCATAAGAATTACGTTCGCAAGATGCCCGGCCGCATCATCGGCCGGACGGTGGACGTGGACCGGGCCCCTGGTTTTGTGCTTACGCTCCAGACGCGAGAGCAGCACATCCGCCGGGAGAAGGCGACGTCGAACATCTGTACCAATCACGCGCTGAACGCCCTGCGCGCGACGGTATACCTGTGCCTCATGGGGCCGGAGGGCCTGCGGGAGGTGGCAGAACTCTGTCTTCAGAAGAGCCACTATGCCTGCGAGCGGATCGCGGGGATTGAGGGTTTCGAGCCGGTGTTTTCCGCGGCGTTCTTCAAGGAGTTTGTCATCCGCTGTCCCATGGATGCCAGGGATGTGTGCGAGGTGCTCTTGGCCAAAGGCATCCTGGCGGGTCTGCCGCTGGGCCGATTTGATTCCAAAATGAAGGACTGCCTCCTTGTCTCCGTTACGGAAAAGCGCACCCGAAATGAGATCGATGCGCTGGCGACGGCGCTGGCCGATGTGAAGTAGCACAGCGAGAGACGAATGGACGTTATCTTCGAAAAAAGTCGCCCGGGACGAAAAGGCTGGTCGTTGCCGAAGTGCGACGTGCCGGCCGGACCGGTTGGCGAGAGGATCCCGGAGAAGTTTCTTCGTCCCGCGCCGCCGAACCTTCCGTGCCTCGGCGAGCTGGATGTTGTGCGCCATTTCACCGAACTCTCGGGGCGCAACTTCGGGGTCGACTCGACATTCTACCCCCTCGGCTCGTGCACGATGAAATACAACCCCAAGGTGAACGAAGTCGCCGCATCCCTACCCTCCTTTGCCGAGTTGCACCCGTACCAGCCCGACTCCTCCGCGCAGGGCATGTTGCAATTGCTCTACGAACTGGAGCGCTTCCTTGCCGAGATTGCGGGGCTGCACTCGGTCTCCCTTCAGCCCGCCGCCGGCGCGCATGGTGAGCTGACGAGCTTGATGGTCATCAAGGCATACCACGACGACCAAGGCCGGAGACCCACGAAGATACTGATCCCCGACTCCGCGCATGGCACCAACCCCGCCAGCAGCGTCATCTGCGGCTATGAAACCGTCCAACTCAAGTCCGACTCGGACGGCGGCGTGGACCTTCGGCACCTGGAGAAACTGCTCAGCGACGACGTCGCCGCGCTGATGATCACCAACCCGAACACCCTCGGTCTCTTCGACCGGAACATCAAGCAGATCACGGATCGGGTCCACGAGGCGGGTGGGTTGGTCTACCTCGATGGGGCGAACATGAATGCCATCCTCGGGATCGTCCGCCCGGGCGACTTTGGGGTGGATGTGATGCACTACAACCCCCACAAGACCTTCTCAACTCCCCACGGTGGAGGCGGCCCGGGTGCGGGGCCGATCGCCGTGTGCGAGCGGCTGGCGTCTTTCCTTCCCGTGCCCGTGGTCGAGAAGGAGGGCAACAAATATCGCCTCAACTGGGACCGGCCGAAGGCCATCGGCAAGGTCCGCTGCTTCTGGGGCAACATCGGCGTCCTGATTCGGGCCTATACCTACATCCTGATGCAGGGCCCGGACGGGCTGCGGCGCGTCTCCGAGAATGCCATCCTCAACGCGAACTACCTCCTGTATCGCCTGAAGGATGTTTATGAAATACCCTACGGCCATCGGTGTATGCACGAGTTCGTCATTTCCGCATCCCCGCAGAAGAAAACCGGCGCCCGGGCGCTGGACATTGCGAAACGCCTGCTTGATTTTGGCTTCCATCCCCCGACCGTCTACTTCCCCCTGATTGTGCCGGAAGCACTGATGATCGAGCCGACCGAGACCGAGTCGAAGCAGACCCTTGACGCCTTTGCCGACGCGTTGCGCGCGATTGCGGAGGAGATCGACGAAGACCCCCGGAACGTCCTGGACGCCCCGCGCAGCCAGTGCGTGCGACGACTGGACGAGGTCCGAGCCGCACGGCAACTGGACCTGCGCTGGATGAGCTATCCCATTCACACCGCCACGTAGCAGCCGAGGACCCGCAGTGAACCAAACGAAACTCCATATCAAAGACGGCACAGTTATAGACGGCTCGGGGGAGAAGGGATTTCGTGCGGATGTGCTGGTCGTCGGCGACCGCATAGAAGCTGTGGGTGAAGTCCAGCCGCCGGCGGATGCGGTCGTGATCGATGCCTCCGGCTGTGTGGCGGCCCCCGGGTTCATCGACATCCACAGTCACTCCGATCTTATGATTCTTGCCGATCCCTTCCCAATCGCGAAAACGCGACAGGGGGTGACTACGGAGCTGATCGGCGGATGTGGCTTTTCCCTTGCTCCGTTGACGGAGCACGTGATCCCCGAGCTCAAGAACTCCGGTGTCCTGGGCGAGGCCGACCTGGACTGGTCCTGGCGCAGCTACGGCGACTTGGTCTCGCGGATGGAGGCGACCCCCTTTGCCCACAACGTCGGCGGCCTCATCGGCCACAACACCATCCGCATCGCCGTGCTGGGGATGGGAAATGTCGAGGTGACCGACGCCGCGCTTGGGCGGATGAAAGACTACGTGCGCGAGGGGATGGAGGCCGGGGCGTTTGGCATGTCCAGCGGCCTGATCTATACGCCGGGGTTGTACGCCAATGCCGACGAGCTGTCCGAGCTCTGCAAGGTGGTCGCTCAATATGGCGGGATCTACGCCACGCACATGCGGAACGAGGGCGTGCGACTGATCGAGGCCGTCGAAGAGAGCATTGGGATTGCGGAGCGGTCCGGCGCGCCCTTGCACATCGTCCATCTGAAGGTTACAGGCGAGGAAAATTACCCGCTCATCGAGCGAGCGCTGGGGCGGATCTACGAGGCCCGCGAGCAGGGCCTGGATGTGACCTTCGACCAGTACCCCTACACCGCCGGCAGCACCGGTCTCTCCGCCCTGATCCCGAACTGGGTCCGTGAAGGCGGTCTGGAGACGATGCTGGCCCGTCTGCAAGACGCGGGCACGCGGCAGCGCGTTGCAGGGGAAATGGCGCGAGGCGGCGAGAACATGCTGAAATACTCCTGGGACAAGGTGCTCCTCAGCTCGGTGGCCTCGGAGGCGAACAAGGGGATCGAGGGCAAGACCATTGAAGAGATCGCCCGAATCCGCGGGTGCGACCCGGTAGATGCCGTGTTCGACGTATTGGTCGAGGAGCACGGGCGCGCGGGGATGGTTGCGTTCTCCATGAGCGAGGAGTCCGTTCGCTTGATAATGAAGGCGCCCTTTGGTATGGTCGGTACTGATGGCATCCACGGCGGCAAGTGCCATCCCCGGCTCTACGGGACGTTCCCGCGTATCCTGGGCAGGTATGTCCGGCAGGAGAACGTGCTTCCGCTCGAACTGGCCATCCGGAAGATGACGTCCAATCCGGCAGACCGTCTGGGGCTATCGGACCGGGGGCGCATCGAACCGGGCAAGCGGGGGGACATTGTGATCTTTGATCCGGATACGATCATTGACCGTGCGACCTACGAGGACCCGGCTCAGTATCCGGCGGGGATCACGCATGTTATCATCGGGGGACAAGTTGTAATTGAGAACGGGCGGGCGACCGGCGAGATGCCGGGACGCTTTGTGAGGTCTTGCAGTGAGGCGCGGGGGACCTGAGAGGTATATCATCATGAAATGGCGACTGCTAATCGACGAGAAGGGGACGCCCGCGCAGAACATGGCCGTCGACGAGGCCATGCTGATGTGCTTTGACCCGGCCTTCGAGCTGCCGACGCTTCGGCTGTATGGCTGGAGTCCCGCTGCGATCTCGATCGGATACTTCCAGCCGGCCCACTCGGCAGCGGTTCCCGACTATCCCGTCTTTCGGCGGATTACCGGCGGGGGAGCGATCTGTCACGACGGGGACTTCACCTACTCGGTCGTGGTGGGCAGGGGCGATTCGATCACCCGGCCTTCCCTCTACAATGCGATTCACGAGGCCATGTCCAACGCGCTGCACCAATTGAATGTGGCGGCAAAGCCGCGATGGGTCGCTAAGCGCGAGGACTCACCCATCGACATCAACGGGACCGCGCCCAGGACAAAGGCCGGGCAGGTTGCGATGGGCGCAGGTGGAATCCAGGGTGAGGGGGACGACCTCGCTGCGATTGGCACGGCCATGGCGGCGCTGTGGCAGAGCCGGCACTCCCCGGCGCCTTTCTTCTGTTCGGGGCGCGAGGCGGAAGCGGACCTTGTGGTGGGGGAGAAGAAGATCCTCGGCAGTGCACAGCGACGGTCGAGAAGAGCCATTCTCCAGCACGGGTCGATGCCCATCAGAGACACCGCCTGTGACGGACAAATGACGTCCGTCCGCCGTGAGGCGAAAAGGAAAGTGAAGTTTGAGGACGTGGTGCCTGCGGTGACGACGGCCTTCGAGAGCGTCTTCGGTGTGAGCTTTGAGCGGGGGCAATTATCCGAGGAAGAGCAAAAGATCGCCGTTGATCTCGTGAAGCAGAAGTACGGCAACAGCAAATGGAACTACCGGCGCTGATACAGGAGGCCCTGGCGGCGGCCAGGCACGTGGAGGAGCAGGTCATCGCCTGGAGGCGGGATTTCCCCACCACAGTCCCCGGTTCTGGATTGACGAGTCCAGGGCCCCGTGTTGTTCAGCTCCCTTGCCCTTGCGGAGTAGGCGCGGCCTGAACATCGCCCCAGCCGTAGCGCCTCAGGCGTATGAGCGCGCCCTCCTTGAGGATGCCGTCCGGCTGGCGTTTCTCCGT
Organism: Planctomycetota bacterium; assembly: GCA_013152475.1. Classification (GTDB taxonomy): domain Bacteria; phylum Planctomycetota; class Brocadiia; order JAADGH01; family JAADGH01; genus JAADGH01. The sequence continues at coordinate 77,946 of JAADGH010000239.1, read as the reverse complement.
GACGAAGATAATCACGGCCGGCTCGTCGAGTGAGATTCCAAAACCCGGTGCGATTCGCCTGCCGAGAGTCCGGGTGATGTCTCCGTATGGTCGGCCATCGTGGCTTCGCAGCGCAAGGACGACAGCGTCCTCGTCCTGGACGAATGCGCCAACGCCGCCGGCGTCGGACGCCCACGCGGCAATCCACTGGCAACAATGAGGCTCAGCGTCGCTGAACGGCGGCTGGAGCTTGTGCCAGTAGCCGCACACGAGGTATTCCACGGTATCGGTGTTCTTGAGTCTGAGCAGGCGGCTTTCGAACCACGGCTGGTTCAGGCGGATGGTGAAGCGATAGGTCGCCTCGAACTTCCGCTGCGTTTCCTTTGAATCGGTTCGCTCAACGGTGACGTCGGCGGCGCAAACCTTGGGGTCCGTCGAGTCAATCTTGATGTCCTTCACCTTGTTTGCTTCGCACCAACCCACCCCCGTCTTGCGATATCCGACGCCCCTCTTCTCGAATTGCGCGACGGCCGCCCGCAGGCTCCCCGCGCGTTTCCCATCGACCAGGATGTTCACCATGCTGTCCTGCGACTGGCCGATCCACAGTGCGAGCCGGCCGTTGTTCACGTAGGCCATCGTCTTGCCCCGCATGATGTCCATCGTCGCGGTCGAGCGCCGGGCGGCCCACTCCTGGGGGGACAAGGGGTTCTTGATGGAGTAGTTGAGGCCCTTGATGCCTTTGCCGTCGATGTGAGCGAGCTTCGCCTGAAGCTTCCAGCTGCCGCCGCCTTGGCTTACCTTCACGAGCAGTCGGTTCCATCCGGCCAAGAGGTGGACAGGCGCCTCGTCCTTGTCGGCCACGAAGCCGCGATAGATGTCGTTGAAGTGCACGCGATGCCCGTTCAGCCATGCGGCGCAGCCGTCGTCGCTGCCCATAATGAGGAGCGCTCCCTGCTCGATGGGCGAGTAGACATACGTGTGTGCGTAGATCGCAATGTTGGTCTTTCGGCTCAGTTTGAATCTCTCATCCGTGAAATCCATGCAGCCGTCCGGGCTGGAATAGGCCCGCCACACCTTCGCCCCGAGTTTGGATGACGGATCAGGCAGCGCCGCCGCTTCGCCATTCAGGTAGTCTCTCTTGAGCCGGGTGGATTGATCGTCGTTGGGGAAGACATCGCTTACGAGCCATTCCTTGATCGCCGGGGCATCGACGGCCGGCTTGATCCGAAGCCGATCGCTGATGGGGCTGATCTTGAGTTCCATGTTGAGGCCCAGTTTTTGGCTGGCAGGACTGTGCAGGTGCACCTCGACCGCCAAGTAGTTTTTTCCTTCGCGCAGGAGAGTGGTGGGCATGGCCTCAAATATCTCCGGCACGGCGAAATCATGGGGCTTCAGCGCGGGGGTCTTGGAATCAAACTTGTCCGGCAGATTTGCGGCCTTGAGGAGCTTGCCGTTGAGATAGAGCGCGAACCCGTCGGCATACTTGATGTTCAGCGTCAGTTCGTTGTCCTTGGGGATTTGATCGAGGATGAAATACTTCCGGAAGTAAGTGGTGATGGGTTTGTTCTTGGGATCCTCCCCAAACGAGAGTTTCGTTGCCGCACCGATCTCGCCGTAGGCGAGGGGCGACTTCCCCACGGGCCACGCGGCGTACGTGAACTCGGGACTGCGCCACTCGGTTCCGAGGTCCTCCCCCTTGTCCTGGTAACGCCACTCCGTTCCGAACGAAACCAGGCGTCTGGCGTCGGCTCGCGCAACAGGCGCAGTCGCCGTGAGCGCCAGGATGGATGCGAGCATCGCAGTTGCGAATCGGGCCGGAAGCATGATTTTCATGTGGACCATGGTCAATCAGGCGGAGAGCGCAATGCAAACTTCTTGTCTGTATGGTACCCCTGTGGATGCGACATGTCAAGGTTCAGATTTGCGAGGAGTCACGCGCTTCGCGTGACGACGAAGCAATCTGGCGAATCGACGGTGATTGAGCGTGCGAGATCGCGTCGTTTCTCGTTCCGAGGCTCTGCCTCGGAACGGGTCATCCGTCAGGCCCTGTCGGACTCCTTTCGCAGCAAAGAGGCGGAGCCGAATGGCTATGCCGTCCCGAGGCGCCTCGCGATGACACGGTAAAGGTGATGGAGAAACTCCTCAGATAATAAGGATTGACAACACACCCGGCAACCGACTACACTTCATTACAGGCCCTGGGATAGGGCCAGCGTCTTTTTTTGTGAGAAGAGCCTATGGAAATCTTAACGGAAAGCATCCTGCGCCACGCAGAGCAGGTCGCAAAGGACATTGATGCGAAGGCGATTTTCGTCTATGCCGACGTCTTTCCCGACCTCCACCAGATTCGCAGTATTGCCCGTGAGGCCAAGCTGGTGATCGTGAGCAAAGAACAGATCGAAACCGATCAGGCGGAAGATGTTGCACAAACGGTCCTCCAGGTCCCCCCCTTCAGCCTCACCCGCATGGGCCAGATCAAGATCGCACTGCTCATCGCGCTCAGCAAGGAATTGATTCAGCCCGGCGACCACATCGTCTGTCTGTCGGGCATCGCGGGTTCAAATATCCTCGATACGGTCGTGGTCCTCCAGGTCGGGGAGGAATCCGAGCTATTCAAGTCGGCCGCCGACTACCGCCTGACAGAGAGCGTGAACCCGGAGGTATTCGAGCGGGTGGTGCAACTGGCAACCGAACTGGCCGTCGAGGGCCGCGAGGGCAAGCCCGTGGGGGCGCTGTTCGTCATCGGGGATACCGACAAGGTTGCCGAGTACTGCTCGCAGCTCGTCATCAATCCATTCCGCGGCTATCCCGAAGAGGAGCGCAATATCCTTGACGAGCGGCTCGAAGAAACGATCAAGGAGTTTTCCGCGCTCGATGGCGCGTTCGTCATTCGAAGCGACGGCGTGATCATGTCCGCCGGGACTTACCTCCAGCCCGGCAAGCGGGGGGACAAGCTACCTCAAGGGCTGGGCGCCCGCCACGAGGCCGCGGCGTCCGTCACGGCAAGCACTCGGGCCATCGCCGTTACGATCTCGGAATCAACGGGGACCGTCACGACCTTTCGCGCCGGAAAGATCGTTATGGAGATCGAAAAACCGCGCGAAGCGCCTGACGAAACCCTTGCGGGAAAAATAAACTCTAAGTGACATGTACGTTTCGTTGAGATTTCAGGGAGATCGGAATGGTGCGCAGCCTACTGCTCAGATACGGGGGTAACGAATACGACCGGGCGGCCTTGGACGTGGCCAAGAACCTGGCCGAATCGCTTCACGCGCGCATCCTCGGCATAAGCGTGCTCGACGAAAGCTCGCTGGGCGAGAACCCACAGGCCGTGCAGACCCTTGAGGAGACCAAGCGCGAGGCCCTCATCGGCCTGGAAAAACAATGCGAGGAATGGGGCGTCGAATGTAGAACCAGCCTGCTCGTCGGCGACTTTGTCGAAGAGATTAGTATTGAAGGCGAAAAAACCGATTTGATCATCCTGGGCGCCCCGCCGCTGGAGCATGCCGGCGAGAACGATGCTCGCGCTGACGCCGCGCGCAAGGCCATCAAGCAGTCCAAGAAGCCGGTCTTCGTTGTGCGTCCCGGGCACGAGCAGATCAAGAAAATCCTCATCGGGTGCGACGGCAGCAGCCGGGCCGGGCATGCTCTCGAGATTGTGGCGATCATCGCCGAAAAACTCGGCGCGGAAATACTCCTGCTTAACGTATCGTCCGATCCGGCCAAGGGCGGGCCGATCCTCTCCTCCGCAAAAGGATATCTCGAGAACTACAACGTGAACTCGACGTCCATGCTCATCGAAGGCGACCCGGCGGAGGTTATCCTCGATGTCGCTGAGGTCCGCAATTGCGACCTCATCGCCATTGGCGCCACCGGCCACGGTACGATCAAGGACCTCCTCTTCGGCAGCACGGCGACCACGCTCGTCGACAACGCCCATTCGTCTCTGCTGGTGTACTGGTAATCGCAAGCGATCCGCACAGAGGAACTATTGATGCCAACTCGTCTCCACGCTTCTCGCCTATTCCTCCTCCTCCTTTGCATCGCGCTGCCGGCGCAGACCCCTGCCGCTGCCCAGGATAAAGAGTGGATCAAGACCTCGTGCAGCCTGGACAGGGAACAGGTCCGTCCCGGCGAAACGGTCAACGCACAGGTGACCGTCGAGATCAAAGAGGGATACCACCTGACCAAGAATCAGACGAAGGTCTCCGTTGACGCTCCCAAGGGGGTCCAAAGCGGCAAGATCATCGAACCGGCCACCAAGCGCCGGAACCTGCCGGCTCTCGGTGGCGAGGTCGAGTCTTACGAGGGCAAGGGCACGTTCATCGTACCGCTCCACATTGCCGGCACCGCCTCCCCGGGTGAAAAGGAGATCAAGGTCAAACTCGTCTATCAGGGCTGCTCGCGGACGGCATGCTTCCTTCCGGCCGAAAAGGAATTCACACTTCATCTTACGGTGCAAGCCGGGACGGTTCCACAGACCCGACCTGTGCCCTCGGCCGAGCCGTCGAAACCCGATGTCAAGAAGGACCGCAGCCTGACGGCACGCTTCTCAAAAGCCCTTGGGGCCGGAAGTTACGGCGCCGCCGCAATGCTCGCCTTCCTCGCAGGGATCCTATTGAGTCTCACCCCCTGCGTCTATCCAATGATCCCCATTACGATCGGCATCATCGGCACAGGCGCGGGCGGGAGCCGCAGCCGGGGCTTCGTCCTGTCCCTCGTCTACGTCCTCGGAATCGCCACCATGTTCTCGACGCTCGGCGTGATTGCCGGCGCCACGGGCAGCATCTTCGGCCAGGCGGCGGGCAACCCGAAATTCGTTGCTCCACTGACCGCCTTATTTGTCGTCCTCGGCTTCGCAATGATGGGGGCATTCGAGCTGCAACTGCCGCCGGCCCTCGTCGGGAAATTCGGCGGCAAGAAGGGCGCCGGAATTGTGGGCGTGTTCCTGATGGGCTTCCTCGGTGGCGTCGTCGTTTCACCGTGCGGTGCACCGGTTATCTTCGCGGCCCTCGCCTACGTAAGCCAGACGGGCAATGTGTTCCTCGGTTTCATTGTGTTCTTCGCCATGGCCTTGGGCTTGGGGATTCTCTTTATCATCATCGGAACTTTCTCCGGCGTCCTGGCCTCGTTACCCAGATCCGGAGGCTGGATGGAAGTAATCAAGAAGGCCATGGGTGTGGCCCTCATCGCCGGGGCGCTCTGGTACGGACGCATTCTCATCCGGCCGAACGCCTTCCCATCCGTCATCGTCGTGGCCGCAATCATGTCGGGTATTTATCTCAGTGAGATTTTGAAACAGGGCCTCAAGGCGCCGAAGGGCCTTCTCGCCCTAAGTGTGATAACGATCCTCCTCGGCATCCTGGCAGGGCTTTGGATCGGGACGCCGAAGCCCACCCCAACGGCCAAGACGGAAGACGCGTCGCCGATCCCGTGGATGAACTCCGTCATGGAGGCCGAGTCGCGATCCATCACCGAACAGAAGCCAATCCTCATCGACGTCTGGGCAGATTGGTGTGTGAAGTGCGAGGAACTCGCACAAACCACATTTCGCGATCCACGCGTCGTTGAGGAAATAAAGCGTTTCATCCCCGTCAAGCTCGACTTCTCCGACACCAAATCGCCACAGGTTGAAAAGTGGAAACAGGAATACGGCATTCAGCAGCTCCCCACCGTGCTCTTTATGGACCGCAACGGCGAGCTTCAAAAGGACCTCACCGTTCATGACTACATCTCCCCAGAGGAGATGCTCAAGCGAATGCGGCAAGTCAAGTAGGGACCCCCCATGCCCCTCCTCGGCGCGCACATGTCAATCGCCGGCGGCCTCCACAAGGCGCTCGAACGCGGACATGACGTCCGGTGTGACACAATTCAGATCTTCACCCGCCCAAACGTCAACTGGCGCGCGAAGGAGATTAGCGTTGACGACGTGCGGCTGTTCGAAAAGGCCCAGAGGGAGACGGGCATCGATCTCGCGGTAGCGCACGACTGCTACCTCATCAACCTTTGCTCAACCAATGAAACGACCTACCGAAGGTCGATGGCCGCCCTGGAGGACGAGGTCCGCCGGGCGGACGTTCTCGGCCTGCCCTACCTCATCATGCACCCCGGCGCACACGGCGGACGCGGAGAAAGCGAAGGGCTGAAGAGGATCGCCGATGCGCTGACCACGATTCACGCACATACGAAAAACGCAAACGTCAAAATTCTTCTGGAGACCACCGCCGGGATGGGGACGGTCCTTGGCTATCGATTCGAACAACTCCGGGAGATCATCGAAGAAACAAAGGACGGCGAGAGGCGCCTCGGAGTCTGCTACGACACCTGCCATACCTTTGCCGCCGGCTATGACCTCCGCACAAGAAAGGGCTACCGCCAGGTCATGCAGGAGTTTGACCGCGTCATCGGCCTGGACTACCTCAGGGCCATCCACCTGAACGATTCGAAGGGCGATCTCGGCAGCCGACTCGACCGACACGAGCATATCGGGAGGGGGAAGCTCGGCCTCAATGCGTTCCGCCATCTCTTGAACGATCCCCGCTTTGCCAACCATCCCATGTACCTGGAGACGCCCAAGGGGAAGAGCTATTACTGGGACCGACGGAACCTCGGGACGCTGCGCCGCCTGGTCCAAGAATAGCTGGCGCTACCGCGATTCGATGACCAAGCCATCGTAGGCCAGGTTGACGTGGCCCGGCAGCGCCGCGTTCGTTTTCTCGTGGTCCAGCAGGTGCGTGATATGCGTCAGGTAGGCGTGCCTGGGCTTCAATTCGTTGATCATCTCCAGTGCTTGGTCGACGCTGAAATGTGTCCGGTGCGGCGTCGGGCGCAGACCGGTGATGAGGAGGACGTCCAACCCGCGCAGCAGTTCCATCGATCTCTTCGGGATGCCGCTGCAATCCGTTGCATATGCGAAACGACCGATCCGAAAGCCCAGGATCTTCCGCTTGCCGTGCCAGAGAGGCACGGGGATCACCTTGCGCCCATACAGCGTGAAGCGCCCGTCGATCACCCGCAGGTCGATCTTAGGTATCCCCCCACCCTCATTGACACCCCGGAAGACGTAGGCGAAGGATTGCCTGATGACCCGCGCCGTCGAGGGGTTGGCGTAGGCCGGAATCGCGCGGCGGCGGTAATAGCAGTAGAGGCGGATGTCGTCGAGGCCGTGGATGTGATCGGCGTGGCCATGAGTGAACAGAATCGCGTCGACCCGCTGAATGTCGTTGTCCAACGCCTGCTGGCGGAAATCGGTGGCCGTGTCCACAAGAATCGCACGGTCGTTGTATTCGATCAGGACAGACGCCCGCGTGCGCTTGTTCTTCGGGTCCTTCGACGTGCACACCGCACACTTGCAGACCGGCATAGGCACGCCATGGGACGTGCCTGAACCTAAAACGGTAATTCGCATTCGTGTGTCTTCTTCGTCCCTAAGCCTTTTTCCAATAGGTCTCCACCAGCTCGCGCGGAATACTGATCTCGGCAACGACGACTTCACCCACGCAATTTGGCCCGTCGGCCAGTTGGAATCCCTTCTTCGGGCAGGCAAAGGTGACCGTCTTCTTCGCCCGGACCGCCGCACCGAGCATCGCGCCCGTGTTCGCACACAGCCCCGATGGGATGTCCACAGCGACCACAGGGACCCCGCTCGCGTTGATCGCCTCGATGATGCCGCGCAGCGGCTCGCGTACGTCCCCCGACAGGCCCGTGCCGAGGAGAGCGTCCACAATCACGTCCGCCTGCGTCAGGTCGGGGAGATCGGCGGCGCTCACCAGTTCCGATATAGGCAGCTTCATATTTACCACGATCCGCAGGTTCGTTGCCGCATCGCCCTGGGCCTCCGTAACGTCATCCATCCTGAACGCTACGAACGTCTGGACCTCGACGCCGTGATTGTGAAGGTGACGCGCCACGACGAGGCCGTCGCCTCCATTGTTCCCCTTGCCGCAGAGGATGACGACCGTCCCGTCGCCGGGCGCCGGGAGCATCTTACGGACCTCTTCGGCAGTCGCACGCCCGGCGTTCTCCATCAGAACCATGCCCGGAATGCCATAGTCCTCGATAGCACGGCGGTCCATCTCGCGCATTTCTTCACGGGTGGCGTGCCTCACTCGACGTCCTTCTTGTCCTTCGGGTCGTAGATGTGTTTGATGAAAACAGCGTCGATGGGCCCGTCGGTGTCGTTGATGATGTTGTGCTTGTCGCCGGGTTCGCAGCGGAACGCATCACCTGCCTTCACGCGATATTCCTCGCCGTTCACAATCATCTTCGGCGCGCCCCTCGTGAAATAGAAGGTCTCCTCGACGCGCTCGTGGATGTGATACCCCAGCTCCTGTCCCGGGAGGAAGCGAAGGACGCCCCAGTCGATGTTCGGCCCGCGGAACAGATACTTCGGTCCCGAATCACCGCCGCGATACTCCAACTCGTGCTCGTTCACCTTCTCCATAGATCATCCCTCCTCTACTGAGTTTGCTTTCGCACATGAGACCAGATTTGAGTCGCTCTGTCAACGACGCACCTGGGCCTGCCATTGAACCACGTCCCGTCTTGTGGTATAAGGTCCTTCGCAAAAAAGGACCACTCTCCGTTCATTCCATGGGAGGAAACGATGAGGAACCATGTCGGATTTATCGGTCTCGGTATCATGGGTGAGCCGATGGCGCTGAACGTGCTGAAGGCCAGGTTCAACCTGATTGTAGTAGGCGGCCACGCCAAGGCGGCGCTCAAGAAACTGGCAAGCAGGAAAGAGGTGACGGTCGTCGATACTCCTGCAGCGGTCGCGGCCAAGTCCGATGTCGTCGTCACGTGCCTGCCGGACACGCCTGATGTGGAGAAAGTCGTACTCGGAAAAGGCGGCCTCCTCGACGGGGCGAAGCGCGGCCTCGTCATCATCGACCACAGCACCATCTCCCCGGTCGCTGCGCAGGGAATTGCGGGAAAGGCGAAGAAACAGGAAGTGGCCTTCCTCGACGCGCCGGTGAGCGGTGGGCAGAACGGTGCGATCGCCGGGACGCTGTCGATCATGATCGGCGGTGATGCAAAGGCCGTGAAGAAGGCCATGCCGGTCCTCAAGGCTATGGGGAAGAAGATCGTCCACGTGGGCAAGAGCGGCGCGGGCCAGTTCACCAAGTGCGCCAACCAGATCGTATGCGCGATCACCTGGCAGGCCATCGGCGAGGGCATGACCCTCGGTGCGAAGGCGGGCGTCGATCCGGCGAAGATGCTCGAGGCGATCAGTGCCGGTGCGGCGCGCTGCTGGGCGCTGGAGGTGCGGACGCCGGAGGTCCTGAAGGGGAACTTCAAACCCGGCTTCATGGCCAAACTCCAGCACAAGGACCTGAATATCGCTCTGGCCACGGGCAAGGAGGTGGGTGTGCCCCTCCCGGTCACGGCTGTGGTCAACGAATACTACCGCGCCATCCTCTCGGCCGGGCGCGGCGATCTGGACACCTCCGCGCTGGTGACGCTGCAGGAGGATATGGCACGGACAAAGATTCGCGCGAAAAAGAAATGAATGCGGATCAACTCCGCTTACGCATCAAACGGGTCCGGGCGAGGTTCGACTTCGGCGAGAAAGACACAGCCCCGGGGAAATTGGACCTGACCGTCGCTGGGCATGGCGGACCTGGGGACCCGCAGGAGTTCCACATCGCGGCGGCTGTGGTTTTCCTTGCCCGTCTATCTCGCAGGGCTGCAACACCACGTTACGTAAGCAGAATGTCGGCAATACCGACGCACGCCAGCGCGACGCTCACCATCCCGTTGATCGTGAAAAACGCCGTGCTGACGCGCGACAGGTCGTCCGGCTTGACCAGCCAATGCTCGTAGGCAAGCAGGACCGCCACCGCGATCACGCCGACAACAAAAGGCATGCCGAGGTCGCTGCACAGGGGCATGCCGAGCAGAAGCCCGGCCATCGCCGCGTGCAGCACGGTGGAGATGCGCAGCGCCCACACCACGCCCAGGGCCTTCGGGATGGAATAAAGCCCCGCCCGCCGGTCGAACTCGATATCCTGGCAGGCATAGATAATGTCAAACCCAGCGGTCCAGCATAACACCGCCGCTGCCAGCAGAAGCGGCGGGAATGCGAAGGCACCCGTAACAGCAAGCCACGCCCCCACCGGCGCCACGGAGAGCGCGAGACCAAGAACCAGGTGCGAAAGATTCGTGAACCGCTTCGTGAACGAATAGCCCAGGACAATTCCCAGCGCCACGGGGGCCAAGTAGAGGCACAGCCGATTGAGCGCCCACGCGCTCGCAACAAACAGGACAGCCATCACAATTGTGAAAGTCCATGCCGCCCCCAATCCAATCCTACCCGCCGGAACCGAGCGCGCGGCCGTCCGGGGGTTCTGCGCATCAAACCGCGCATCGATGATCCGGTTGAATGCCATAGCGCAGCTTCTCGCCGTAACCATGGCAGCGAGAATGAAGAACAAAACGCGACCGGGAGGCAGCCCGCCCGCCGCCAGGAAAGCGCTCAAGAGAGCAAAGGGCAAGGCGAAGACCGTGTGCTGAAATTTGATCATGTCGAGCAGCTCGACGATCTTGTTCAGCATCGTTGCCCCCTATGCGTCGTCAAGGACGACAACGTCTTCCTGGGCGATGGCGATGCGCACCTCGCCGCCGCGCTCGACCTCGGGGTGGTGCCCCACCGAGATGCCTCTGAGCGTCCGGCCAAGGACGTCAAACTCGAACTGTTCCACCTCGCCAAGGTACGTGTGGCTGGTCACTCTGGCATGAAAGACATTCGGCCCGGACACCTGCGAAGCGATCTGCACCGCCTCATGTCGCACGGAACACGTGACCGGCTCACCTTCCTTGCGCGTGCACGGTCGAGTAGAGACGAGATCCCCGATGGCCGTCTCGATTCGAATCAACCCCTCATGGATGGCTTTGATCTTTCCCGGAATCAGATTCGTCTCGCCGATAAACTCGGCAACGAATCTGTTGGTTGGATTGTCATAGATATCGCGGGGCCGCCCGATACGCTCGATATGTCCCGCGTTCATGACCGCAATGCGGTCAGCCAGGGAGAGCGCCTCTTTCTGATCGTGGGTGACGTAGATGGTGGTGATTTTCGTTTGTTCGTGAATGCGATGAATCTCGCCCCGCATCTCGCCCCGCAGTTTCGCGTCGAGATTGCTCAACGGCTCGTCCAAGAGCACTACGTCCGGGTTGATCACCAGCGCACGGGCAAGGGCCACCCGCTGCTGTTGACCGCCCGAGAGCTGGTTCGGCCGCTTCCCGGCCTGGTCGCTCATGCGCACCATGGCCAGCGCGGCATCCACCCGTTCCCGCTTCTCCTTTTTGGGGATCTTCCGGACGTCCAGCCCGTACTGAAGGTTCTCCCGTACACTCAGGTGGGGCCAAAGGGCGTAGTTCTGGAAGACCATCCCCGTGTTGCGCTCGTGCGGCGGCAGGGCATCGATGCGGCGCTCGCCGAAGTATATTTCCCCTCCATCCGGCGTACAAAAGCCAGCGATGGACCGAAGGATCGTGGTCTTCCCGCATCCCGACGGCCCCAGAAGGAAGAACAATTCCCCCTCTTCGACATCGATGGAGATGTCGTCAACGGCAGCAATGTCGCCGTATCGCTTTGTCAGGTTTTTGATCCGAATGTCAACCACAGCCGTTCCTTACCTTGACAGGACGTTCTCGTATTTCGCCTTGGCGAATTTTATCCACTCAGAAATTTTCGCATTCCGGAAACGTTCGTCCTGCCACTTCTCCCCCGCCAGCCTCATTAGCTCACCCTCGGAGATGGGGACTGATCCGAGCTCCCTGGCCGCGTTGTCGCCTTTGATCTTCCCCGCAGCCACCGCTCCCCACGCCCTGGCGAGATCGTCGTGCGTATCCACCAGAATCGCACCGAGCAGGTCGTTCAGGATCCCCTGCCTGACGGATGCCTTGGCCGAGTCATACTCGAAGCCCCCTTTCAGGTCGGCGAGATTCACGGGGACCACACACTCCTTCGCATACTTCTTCATCAGATCGGGGATGACACTAATCCGGCCGATGGTGCGCTCCTTCGGCCCGCCCGGGGCACCCTTCGGCAGGATCAGGAGCTTCTGTCCGTCCTCGGACAAGATGAAGCGCAGGAAGGCCTCCGCCAGGTCGACGTTCGGCGCGCCCTTCAGAATACCCATGGCGTCGGGGTTGATGACCGTCAGGCCTTTCGGCAGCACGAAGCCGATTGTCTCGGCCCCGTCGATTGCAATCCGCGCCCAGGCGTAGAAGTCGATCGTCGGACCGTAGATCACCTCGCCCAGGGAAACATCGCCCGGTACGCGGCTGCTCGCGTCGACGATCATCTTGCAGTTGCCCGCCATCTTCGTCAATATCTCAAAACCCTTCTCCCAGCCATAGGCCTGGATCACGATCTCGCAGAGCGTGTGGGCCACCCCGCTCTTGCGCGGGTCGGCCATGGACACCTTTCCGAACAGATCCGGCCGCGCGAGGTCCTCCCATGTCTCCGGTACGGGCAACTTCGCCTGCTGCTGATATTTTTTATTATAAATAATGCCAAAGCCCGAGATCGCCGCGCCGTACCACTGATACGCCGGGTCGTAGGTCGGCTGGCCGGCACAGGTTGCGGGGATGTGCTTCAGGATATTATCCGGAACCTTGTATGTGTGGAGCAGGTTTCTCGCCTTGAGCTCGACATACGGGTCTACCCCGCCGCCCCAGAAGATGTCGATGCCGATGCCGTTCGGCTGCTGATCGAACAGCTCCACGATGTACCGCAACTGCCCCTGGGTGCCAGCGCTGATCTCCTTCGGCCGGACGGAGCATGTCTTGCCCGTCTGTTTCCGATACCACGTCTTGAATGCCTCGAAAAACTCCGACTGGATGTAGTCCTGATGCGGAGAGATGACCACCAGCACATTGCCCTCGCGCGGCTCCCTGGTCTTCCGCTTCCCCAATCCCACAATCAGCAACGCAACGACCCCCACCAGAACCACGGCGCTCAACAGATACTGAATACTGCGAGACATGCTCATCTCCCTCGCTTTTGGAGCAGACGCTCGATTTCCTTCATTAACACGTCCGCAAACTGCACCTCGGGAACCTTTCGAATCTTCTTCCCGTTCTTGAACAGATACCCGAATCCCTTCCCCCCGGCAATGCCCACGTCCGCTTCCCGCGCCTCGCCCGGACCATTCACCACGCACCCCATGATGGCAACCTTCAGGTCCCCCGGCATGCCCTTCGTTCGCCGCCGGATGTCCCTCACAAGCCGCACCAGATCGATCTGCGTCCGCCCGCACGTGGGGCACGAGATGATCTCAATTCCTGCGGGGCGAAGCCCCAGCGCCTTCAAAATTTCGATCCCCGCCTCCACCTCCGCCACGGGCGGGCCAGAGAGAGAGACGCGGATCGTATCGCCGACCCCCTCCGAAACCAGGCCCCCAATGGCGATGGCCGATTTCACGATGGCCGTCTCCGGCGGACCCGCCGCCGTCACGCCCACGTGCAGGGGGTAGTCGCACCGGCCGGCGACCGTCCGATAGGCCTCCATCGTCTCCATGCAGTTCGACGCCTTCAGCGAAAGGATGATGTCGCGGAAGCCCAGCCGTTCGAACTGCGTGCAGTAGGACAGGGTCCGTCGCACCATCAGTCTGACGAGGTCCTTTTCCCTGCCCCCCGGCCTTCGGATCGAACCGGAATTTACGCCAATGCGAATCGGGATGCCGGCTTCCTTCGCGGCGCGCACGACACGTCGCACCTGCTTCGGATTGCGGATGTTTCCCGGATTCAGGCGGACGGCGTCTACGCCCTGTGCGATGGACTCAAGGGCGAGGGTATGCCGAAAGTGAATATCGGCAACCAGCGGGATCGATATGCGTTTTTTGATCGCGGCAAGCGCCCGTGCCGCACGCACGGTCGGGACGGCAACACGAATGATCTCACAGCCGGCCTTTTCGAGGCAACGAATCTGTCGCACGGTCCGTCGAACATCCTCGGTATCGGTGTTCGTCATCGACTGTACCGTTATCGGCGCCCTGCCGCCGACCTCGACTTTCCCGATCCAAACCGGCCGTGTTTTTCTTCGCCGAATCATAACCCTGTCTTGTTCAAGAGATTATGAATCCATATCCGCTCCCGCTTATTGGGCTGATTATAATCTGCATTATTTTGTGGATCAATCAAAATCCGTCTTCTTCTGTCTTTCGCAAATCTGGCAGGACTTTCCACATTCTGGGGAAAGTTATGTTGTTGTCTGCATGGGGTAGAATGGAAGCCTGTGCAGATTGAAAGGTGACCGCATGGTCACCCTGCCTTTCGGAGGGGGTATCTGGTTGGGGCGGCCCACGTCTTCAGCAGTCTCCGTATGCGGTGCAGCTCTTTCAGGATGGAGGTCGCCGTGCGTGGCTGGCGCATGAATGAGAACGCGCCCGCCTCCAACAGCTCCAGCAGGGCCTCCTTTGAATTTCTTTCACTTACCACAACCAGAATGCCGGGGTGGGGCTGCTTGAGCTGGAATAAGGCGCTTCGGACGGCTGCCGCTGCGGCGGGGGCGGTCAGGAGCACGATATCAAGGCGTTGTGAAAGCAGCTCGCAGGCCTCCTGGAGGTGCTGGGTGATACGCACCGATAGGCCCTGCGCCCGCACGAGACGGAGTGTTTCATCCGCCAGACTGCCGTTTTGCTCGACGACGATAAGTATGGGCGGTTTCATCGCTGCCATTCCTCCATCCAACCCCCTTTCAATAATGGACTGAGCAAAGATCGTGCCAAATCATGACAGACGTGTGATCATTGTAACCTCAGCTCGAATCAAATGTTATGATACGTACCGTGTATGGCGCCGGGGACTTCCCCTGCCACAATGGCAGTGGACGGCGTGAGCAACGCATCGCCGATTGCGCCTTGCATTTCCCGCTGGCCGGAACTATAATGACGGTTGTTTCACAGCTTGCGCAGAAAGAGAGCCGGTGCACGTTCTCCCAAACTACGCCAAGTGCTTCATTTGCGGCCCCGAGAACCCCAGAGGCATGAATCTGCGTTTCGTCGCCGACGAGGGGATGGTTCGAGTCACGGCCTATCTCGACGAAGGAGTGATGGGCTTCCGCGGCGTGGTGCACGGCGGCATCATCTCGGCGCTCCTTGACGAAACCATGGGCTGGGCGGCGACGCTCGTCAAGCATCGGTTTTGTTTGTGTGCCGACCTCTCGGTTCGGTTCATGGAGCCGGTCCCCGTCGGCATATCGGTTGCGGTCACGGGTCGGCTGAAGCGCGATCGTGGGCGCGTATGGGAAACCGAGGGCGAACTGGTCGACGAGCAGGGCACTGTGTATGCCCGCGCGCGGGGGAAATATATGCCCATGTCGGCCAAGGCCAGCCGCGAGGTGGACGAATATCTATCCTATCCCAAAGGCCAGGAGAGCATTCTGAAAGGACCGGGCCGTGAGTCGAGTTGAGACGAGGACACTGCGGCAGAGCATCCCGGCAGTCCTGGAAAAGTGCTTTCCGGGTGGTGTGAAGGTGCGATCTGTTTCACCGATTCCGACAGGTCATTTTAACACATCGTTCTGGATCGAAACGGATGGCCGGGACATGGTTCTGCGCGTCGCTCCTCCGCAGGACGATGGCCTTCTGTATTACGAGAAGGGCATGATGAAGGTCGAGGCGTTTCTCCACCCGCTTGTCCGCGAGCGTACGAGCGTGCCCCTTCCCGATGTTCTGTGCTACGATGACAGCCATGAAGTCATCGGCACGGACTGCATCATCATGTCGGCGATGCCGGGCCGGACAATGGGGGAGGTGTGGCATACCCTCAGTGGTCGGCAGCAGCAAGGGATCGTTCGGAAACTGGGGGAGTTTGTGCGCGAGCTGCACGACATCCAAGGGGAGCGCTTCGGCTATGTCTGGCCGAACAACGTCATGGAGGGAAGCGCTGATTGGCCCACGGCGTTCAATGATATGATGGACCGAATCCTGGCAGACAATGTTCGGGTCGGAAGTTACTTAAAGCGCGAAGCGGATGACCTGAAGCGCGCCATCGAGCGAAACATGGATGCGGTGGATCGGCCCGACCGCCCAAGCCTGCTTCACATGGATCTCTGGCACCAGAATATCCTTCTCGATGAGGCGGGCCGGATCACGGGGATACTCGACATCGATCGCGCGGTGTGGGCGCCGCCGGAGTTCGAATTTGCCGTGCTCGATACGTACGACCTGTCCACCGAAAAATTCTTCGAGGGCTACGGAAAAAAGCGTGACAAGTCGGACGCAGCCCTTGTGCGGCGGGCAATGTACATCATCATCGAGATTATCAAGTATCCCTTCATCCGCGCCGCGCGTGGCGGCAACCCGGACGGGGGCGCGCACTACAAACGGCAGATTAACAGCCTTGTTCGGCGGTTTTTGTAAGGTCCATCGTGGCAGGCAACTGTGACATTACAACCGAAGACATCGGAGAAGTCCTGTCGAACTACGACCTTGGGGAGATCTCGGATGTGCAGCTTCCCGGCGGGGGCACAGCGAACCTGAACAGCGTTATCGAGACCGGGCGCGGGCGTATGTTCCTCCGGCGGCGCAATCCGAAGTACTGCACCGCCGACCAGATCATCTTCGACCATGACCTGATGCGCCACCTCGCCAGGAAGTGCATCCCAGGCCCGCTCCCGCTGGAGACCAAGGAGGGACGGTCGTGGGTCCAGACCGGGAAGGGTATCTTTGAGGTGCACCGATTCATCGAGGGGCGCCCCCACGATCGGACCAATCTCGATCAGATCAAGAACGCGGCCCGGGAGCTGGCGCTCTTTCACCTGGCGGGGATGGACTTCAAGACCACGGCGTCGAAGGCCTGGCCTCGATACGACAGCCCGTTCCTGATTCGAGCCGCCCTCGCGGGGATCGAGAGTCGTGTGCCGGCGGGGCACAAGGGCGACCTCGAAGTCGTGCGGCAGCAGGTGGCCAGAGTGGCTAAGGATCTGTCGGACAAGCGATACGCCTCCCTGCCGCGATACGTCATCCACGGCGATTACCATCCTGCGAATATGCTCTTTCGCGGCGATGCCGTGGCAGGAATTTTCGATCTGGACTGGGCCAGCCGTCAGCCACGAGTACGCGATCTGGCGGATGGCGTCATCTTCTATGGCGCGGAACGGACCACGGATGTCGATGGCGGGGACATTGCATCGCTGACCGCTGCCGTGACATACAACGAGGAGCGGATCCGGTTATTCGTCTCCACATACCACAAGACGCTGCCCCTCAGGGCCGAGGAGATGGCGCTGCTCCCGCTGTTCCTTCGGGCGCGGTGGATTCACTGCCGCGCAGCGGGCATGGCCAAGGTTCCGGATGAGGAAAAGGGGGCCTATTTTTTCAAGGACATTGTCGTGCCTCTGCGGTGGATCTGCGAGCAGGAGGAGGCGCTCGGCGCTTTACCAGACTGACGCGACAGGTGGTGTATGGCCGAAGGCATTAGAGTAGCTTACATCGTTCCGGAGTTTCCAAAGCTCTCCGAGACGGCCATATTAAACGAGGCCCTGGGGGTGCTGCGGGCCAAGGTGGATGTGCGCATCTTTGCCTTCGCTCGCCCGAGGGAGAAACGCCGACACCCGCAGTCTCAGGCGCCTGTCCTGCGCGCGCGCGTGCACTACATCAGGAAATTCGGATGGTCGGGCGGAAGGGGGCTCGCGGTGCTCCGGTCGCTGTGGTGTGTATTTCGTTACCCAAACCAGTCGGCGCACATCCGGTCCTACATGCGCGAGCACAGGACCCCGGCGCGGTATCTTGCGGGCCTGACTCGCCTGGCCGATTTCTTTCGCATGTCAGACAGGAACGTGGTTCACGTGCAGTTCGGCCATGTGGCCCGAGTGATCGCGCCACTGACCGACTGGCTGGGCCTGCCGCTGGTCGTCTCCTTCCGGGGATGGGACGCCTCCAGCTTTCCGGTTCAGGTGCCGAAGGCCTACGGGGCGCTGTTCAAGTCGAGTCGCCTCGTCCTGGCGCGCTGCGAAGCGATGGCCGACGACCTGGCCGGGGTAGGCTGCCCGCGCGAGAAGCTGGTGGTGCATCATTCGGGCATCGACCTGGACGGTTTTCCATTTACCCCGCGGCCCCCGGTCGAGCATGGCAAGGTGAAGTTCCTTACCGTGGGTCGTCTGGTGGACAAGAAGGGCATCCCTGCGGCCATTGGCGCCCTTCGGCGCTGCTTGAGGTCCCACCCCAATGCGGCGGAGCTGCGGGTCATCGGGGGCGGACCGAAGGAGGCGGACCTGAAACAGCTCGTGACGAACCTGCGTCTGGACCCTCATGTGAAGTTTCTGGGGGAGACGACACAGGAAGGGGTGGCCGAGGAGATGGCCAACTGCCACCTCTTTGTCCTTCCATGTCAGCAGGCCTGGGACTACGACCGGGAGGGCATTCCCAATGCCATTATGGAGGCCATGGCCAGCGGCCTGCCGGTCCTTTCGACCCGGCACGCCGGCATCCCCGAGTGCATTGAGCATGGCAAGTCCGGGCTGCTGGTGCCGGAGAAGGACGTGGATGCGCTTGCCGATGTGATGATGGAACTGATCGAGGCGCCGGAGCGATGGGAGGAGATGGGGCGGGCGGGGCGCCGGCGGATTGAGGAGGAGTTCAACGCCACACGACAGGCCGAGCGATTGGTCGATATCTACCGCGAGGTCATCGGCTCGAAGTAGGTCTACATGAAACTGTCCGTTGTTATGCCCGTTTACAACGAGCGCGATACACTGCCGGAGATCGTGGAGAAGGTCCGCGCTGCCCCGATGGAGAAGGAGATCATCATCGTTGATGACGGCTCGACCGATGGCAGCAGGGAGTTCCTTCGCGCCCTCGATCTGCCGGATGTAAAGGTAATCCATCACGAACGCAATCAAGGCAAGGGCATGGCGATACGCACGGGTCTGGAGGCGGTGATGGGGGATGTGGTCATCATCCAGGACGCGGACCTGGAGTACGACCCGAGCGACTACGAAAAGGTGGTCGGCCCGATCCTTCGCGGGGAGGGGGATGTGGTCTACGGGAATCGCTGGCACGGCGGTACGGGCATCTCCTACCGAAGGTATCTTTGGGGCGGCCGGCTTCTCAGCGCGCTGGTGGGCCTGCTTTATGGGGTGCGGATTCACGACGAGCCGACGTGCTACAAGGCCATACGAACGAGTGTGCTGAAGTCGCTGGACCTGGAATGCCGGGGATTCGAGTTCTGCGCCGAGGTCACGGCAAAGTTGTGTCGCTTGCGTTACACCATCCACGAGGTGGATATCCGTTACCACCCGCGCAGTTTCGAGTCGGGCAAAAAGATTCGGTGGTATCACGGCGCGCACGCCGTCTGGACGCTGATCAAATGGCGTATGCTTCCCGTGAAGGGAAGAGGCAAGGCATGAATCGTATGCTCACGTGCTCGCTCAACAGCGGGTCTAACGGGAACTGCATTTACGTGGAGAAGGGAAGCACCCGTCTGCTCCTCGATGCGGGCATCAGCGGCAAGCAGGCGGAGCTGCGCCTTCGCGAGCTGGGGCGCGATATCCGCGATGTCACGGCGCTGTTTCTCTCCCACGACCACCGGGACCACACGTACGCGGCCGGTGTCTATCAGCGGAAGTTTCATTTGCCCGTTCACATGACGTCGCCCACGTATGAGCGAATTCAAGAGGGGCTTGGCGCCGTATCGGACGTGCGCTTTTTTCGGGCCGGGGAACGGGTCGCTATCGGCGATCTCGATATCGAGACGATCCGGACGCCTCACGACGGCGTGGACGGAGTAATTTTCGTGGTGACGGACGGCAGGCGTCGGATCGGCATCTTCACTGACCTCGGCCACCCGTTCGATGCGCTGGCCGATGCGCTGAGAGATATGGATTTCGTATATATGGAGTCGAACTACGACCCGGAGATGCTCGAGTGTAGTTCCTACCCGGAGGATGTCAAAGCCCGCATCCGCGGTTCCGGCGGACACTTGTCCAATGGCGAGGCGGCTGAGCTGGTCCGGGAGTGCTCTTCGGACCGCCTGCGTGGCCTTGTGCTGTCGCACCTGAGCGAAGAAAACAACCACTCCTCCCTTGCCCTCCAGGCGCATCGGTGGGCGCTGAAGCGCGACATTGCATTGAGCGTGGCGTCCCGCTATGAGCGGACGGGAATGTTTCGCGTCGGATAGAGGGTGTGGGGCGGTTTTTTACTTTCGCCTTCCTTGACTTTTTGGAGTGGTGTGGTATACTATAGATATAGAGGACCGAGTTGTGACGAGTAGCCGCTTCCGCCCGGATTGCAGAAGCGGCTCTTTGTCTATTGGGGAACGCCGCCGTACGCAGCGAAGGGAGATGCACCATGGCGCATCGGCGGCATATTGTGGGCGCAGTGACGTTGGTTTTACTCGCAGGGGCCGTTGCAGAAGCCGGTGAACCGACCGGCAGTGTAGCGCCCCCTCTCATCGGGCTGTGCTTTATCGCGTGGCTGTTCATCTCGGCGATGCTGAGCGCCAATCACCCGTCCATTTCAACCGTTGCCCTGGTCTACTGGTTCCTTCTCTTCTTCCCGGTTTCGCTGCTTCTCTTCGATGGCAACATCGAAGTCTACTTGGCCATCTGGTACGCCTACATCGCCATCAGCTTCTGCGTCGTACTCGTCCTGAAGCATCGCTTCCGCCCGAAAGCGCGGCGCTTCCTGTTGAAGTGGAAGGGCATCACGCTGGTAGCCGTAACGCTCCTAACAATTCTCGCCGAGACGAATGCCGTGGATTGCGTCAGCCGGTTCGGTGGATACCTGCATGGGTTCACCACGCCGGATTTCGTCTACCTATTCGGGGTAGTGTCCTGCGCCGTGGTCGCGTTAACCTTTCTCGCGTATTACGTCGCCATGCGGCGTTCGTCCGGTTGAAAAGCGAGCGAAGGGGCAGCGCTCATTCTGTGATGGGCACGGTTTTCCCGGTCTCGGCGCTCTTGTAGATCGCCTCGCCGATTTGCAGCGACTTGTAGCTGTCCCACAGGTCCGGACCACCCTCGACCCGCCCCAGGCATCGTTTGGCGAAGTGCTCCACCTCGCCCTGGTAGCCGAAAGTGATATTGGTTTTGGCGATGCCGGTCCAGGTGGGGTCAAAGGCATGAAGGTATCGGCCGGCTCTCGGCACGGCGTCTGTGAAATCCTCCCGGTCCTGCCACTTCAGCTTCATCATGTCCTCGCAGAGGACGTTCGTCTCGAGACCGACCACGTGCAGCGCCTCTTTGATGTCGCGGAAGGCCTGCTTGCATTCCAGGCCGTTCACGTCCAACTGGCCGATCGCGCCGGAGGCGAACTCCAGGTTGACCGCGTAAGCAAACTGGGTCGGCGTGGCCTCGTGGTACATGGCCTGGACGAGCTTCACCTCCCCGCCGAAGAAACGGATCAGATCGAAGATATGGCAGAGCTGGCCGATGAGCATGGCCCGCCGGGCCGAGTCAATGCCCCATATCTGAGGGTAGGGGCCCTGGGCAAACCTGGCCTTGACCATGTGAACCGGCCCGAACTCCGGCCGGCCGATGATTTCCTTCGCCATCAGATACACGTGAGCGAAACGCTTCATGAAACCCACCTGCCCCCATGTGTGGTTTGCCTCGGCCAGTTCGGCCAGTTCTTTTGCCTGTGCGGAGGTGTTGGCCGACGGTTTCTCGACATAGACGGGGATGCCGTGTTTCAGGACGTGCGGCGCCAGTTCAACCTGCATCGGAGCCGGGCCGATGACGAAGACCCCGTCGAGCTCTTCCGTATCGAGCATTTTGTGTAGGTCGGTATAGACCCGTCGTGCGCCAAAGTTGCGCGCGTTCCGGTTCGCCTTTGCTTCGTCCATATCGCATACCGCGACGAGGTCGATCTCCGGGACCAGATGGATGTTGGGATAGATGGACGACGTCGCGAACCCGCCACAGCCGATGAAGGCGAGTTTCGCCTGTGTCTTTTCCGACATGATTCATACTCCAGAAGGGGGCAATGTGTACTCTACTCGATGTCGCCAAACGTCCCCGCGGCATCGGGCAGGTCGCGACGGATTTCGTCAACACGATACCCGAAGCCCGGACCGGAGATGGTGCTCAGATCGACGGCGCCGTCTCGTCGCCGATACAGCCCCGGATGCATGGCCTCCTCGGCCTTTGATGCCTCGGGATAGAACTGCATGGCGTTCGTCTCCACGCCCATGATCGTCCCCGCATGAGCCGCCAGGAGCACATGCGGGACCTGTGCCAGCATCGGGTTGGTCAAGTCCTGGACCATCAGCGTCATGCCGTGCGCCTTCGCCCAGCACAGGGAGAGCAGCGCGCCGCTCTGGGTCTTGCACGTCTTCAGCGCCACGCCCGTCCAGCCCAGCTTCCGGCCCATCCGTACGAAGCGCCAGTCGTGGGCGCTCTCGTCCATGAAGAGCGGTTTGCGGGCGGAGACGCTGTGGACGTCGATCTGGTTTTTCTCCAGATCGTAGGGGAATGGCTGCTCGACGTAGAGAATCATCCCATAGATGCGCGGGTGCTCCTGCACAAGGCGATCGAGGATGTCCTCCACGTAGGCCGGGTCGGTGACTGTGCAGTTGAAGTCCGACGTCAACCAGTCCACGCCGCTGTCGATGGCGATTTTGCCCACGGTCACGAGGCGGTCGTAGTCCCATGCCGCATCATTGCCGCGGAGCTTTACCTTCAGGCACTTCAGCCCATCGCGCTTGATCCAGTCGGGCAGGAGGACGGGATAGCCGTCGTCGGGCTCGCCGCCCGTGAGTTCGTTCTTGTCGAGAAGGTCCTTGCCGCCGACCAGGTGCCATGCGGGTATTTGCTTTGGCATGTCTTTCACGAAGAAATCACAAGGGTACGTTTTGGCAAAGGTGATGGACGATCCCTTGGCAGGCTTGAGGTATGTGGACAGGTCTCGGTTCATGTACTTCGCGCAGTAGGTCTCGTAGACCGGTTTGCCCACGAGATTGCCATACGCATCGTGGCAGGCGATGTCGAAGGCCGAGCACGAGATGAGCGCCCCGAGGAGGGGCATGGCCTTCTTTTTCCCACGTTTTTTGTTGAGTTTCTTTTGGAGTTTTGGGAGCGCCTTCTCAGTAAATGCGTGGCCGATCTCAAGGGGATGGCCCTTGCCGTCGAAAGTGGCCCACGCCTTGGCGAGCATGAGGCAGAACTTTTTCATGGCGTCGTGTCGATCCTCATAGGTGAGGTCGCTTGGCCAGGCCCACTGGACGCTGAGCGGTGTCTCCCCCCAGCCGTCCGCCACATTGCCCTTTCGGTCCTTGATACGCATGTGGACGCGCGCACAGGTGACGTGTGTTAGTGTTTCGGGGCCGAACTTGAGGGGGACACGGGTCTCGACGGGTAAGAAAAACACCTCTGTGCCAATCACACGGATATCGGTTTTCTTGGGCATTTGCTTTCTCCGTTTGAGTGGGGTGGTTTCAGATTTCCCTGACCGGGAACGGCGTGTTCAGTTCCTTTTCCGTCACAATGGCGCCGTTTACGTAAACGGCTTCGGGCTTGCCCAGTTGGAGGGGCGACCTGTCCCAGATCACGATGTCGGCGTCGCAGCCGGGCGCCAACTTGCCCACGCGCTTGTCGATCCCCATGATCTCCGCCGGCCAGGACGTGATGGCGCGCAGGGCGTCATCGGCAGCGAGACCCTGTCGGGCCGCAAGGCCGGCCGCCACGGGCAGGAACCAGCACGGCTCCACACCATGATCGGTGATGATGGCAAAACGCACGCCGGCCTCCCGCAGCTTTCGCGCGGTGGTGAACCCCTTGTAAACGACCTCGTTCTTTCCGGGGATGCCGAAGCTGGGCCCTACAAAACAGGGGACGTCGCGGTCGGCCAGCTCGGAGGCGACGAGATACGATTCCGTGGCATGGTCGATGCAGACATCGAATCCGAACTCCTCGGCGATCTGGACGGCGGTCATGATATCGTCGGCCCGGTGGCAGTGCCAGCGGGCGGGGTACTTTCCATCGAGAAGCCCGAGGATATGCTCCATGCCGAGGTCGCGCGAGGCCTTCTTGTCGCCGCGTTTGGCGCGCTTTTTGCGATATTCCTTCGCTTTCGCGAATGTATTACGCGCCAGGTAGGCGCTGCCCATGCGCGACGCGGGCAGCTTGCCCTTGCCGCCATAGCCGCGCTTTGGGTTCTGGCCGAGGGCCATTTTCATTCCGGCGGGGTCCTGGAGAAGCATGTTCCGCAGACGGCGGCCGCGCGTCTTCATGATAACGAGCAACCCCCCGAAGACGTTTGCGCTGCCGGGGCAGACCATGACGGTGGTGATTCCATTCGCGAGAGAGAGGCGAAAGTCCGGGTTCAGGGGATTGATGGCGTCAGCGACCCGGAGATAGGGCGTTACGGGGTCGGTGGCTTCGTTGTAGTCGGCGTCGCCGACCTCCGACATGCCGAGATGCGTATGGCCGTCAATCAGCCCGGGCGTGACGCACGCGCCTTTGGCATCAACAATCTGCGCCCCTTTGGGATGTCTGATGTCCTTGCCGATGCGTATGATCTTGCCGTTGCGTACGGCGATGCCAACCCTTGGGAGGAATCCTTTGTCTGCGAGGAAGGCATTGCAGTCTTTCAGGACAAGAGTGTGTGCGGGCATCGTAGCGTTTCCATGAATTCAGATGATCGGGAGAGTACCATAATGCCCCGTTTGATGCAAAGTCAAGGAGAAACTCCACCGCGCATATTTCTGTTGACGAGTGTAGGCCACTCTGGTAGGTTATAGATGGTCTCGGTTGCCTGGATGCTGGATGCGCAGAGGAATGTACTGTATGGTGGAGCTCGACACCGTGGAGACCTACAGGCCGAGTGGGAAATGCACCCGAAAAGGGATTGCGGTCATGGTCGGGTTGGGCCTCTGCGGGGCGATTGCCGCCTGTCTCGTGCTTCATCTCCTTGGGCGTGTGGTCTACATCGGCGTTGTTTTCGCGCTCCTGCTGGGCCTTGTTACAGGGGGGGCGGTTCTGTTTGGCGTGCGCCTGGGGAAGTGCCGTCAGCCCATAGCCGCAGGACTTGTGGGGTTGATCCTTGGCCTTGGCGGTTACCTGGCGCTCCATTATCTGAATTATGCCTCGAAGCTGCGCAACTTCGAGAGAACTGTTGAGTCGCAATTGGGCGACAAGTCCTCGGACACAAAGCTGGTCAATGCCTTGGTCAGGAAGTGCATGAGCGAACAGTGGGGGGGGGTAGGCTTCGGCGCCTACCTGAAAGGATGGCGCCAGGGGCTAAGCCGGGTCTTTTGGCTTGTGGAGGTTTTGCTCGTTGCGGGGTTGGCGGCGGTGGTTCCGTTTCTGGCGGCGCACGATGCCTTTTGTGACGGGTGCGACCAATGGTGCGACCACATGGAGATCGTTGTCGGCCCCCTGAGCGCCCGTGATGCGATCCTGGAGGCGTGCCACCCCGAGAATCTGAAGGACCTTGCCAAGATCGAACGAGTGAGTGCGAATGTAAGTCGCTGCGTCGTGGATCTCGATTTCTGTCCCGTCTGCAAGGAAACGGGTTTTGTGACGGTGCGTACGTTTGAGGAGGGCGGGGCGGCCAGCACGAAGGAGACCGAGGTTCTTTCGGAGGTCGTTGTGTCGGGGAAGCAGGTGGCGCTGTTGGTGTCCGAAGGAACGTCGGCGGGACCTCACCATGCGGAAGATGAGGCGAGGGAACTCGACTCCTTGCGCCCGGGCGACTCGGAGGGTGAGGACGGAAAGATCTTGACGCCGGAAGCTCGGCATGCGAAAGATATGGGGAAGGACATTGCAACAGAGGGTGCTGCGCAGGAATCGAATAAGGATGGTCTGAACAATGGAAAAGTGTAAACGTTGTGGGACAGATGTGCAGCCTGGGCAGAAGATGTGCGACAACTGCGGCCTGAGGGTAGCTTCGCCTAAGAGTGACGCAGACGGAAGCGGGCTGCGGCTGGCGGGTGGCGCAGGAGACGGTCAGGCGCAGCAACCAGCCGCTACGGCCCCACCTGTCCCTCCCACGGCGGTTCCACCGCCGAAAGAACCGCCGACAGCCGAGGCCCCCGCCAGTTCTGCGGGGCCTGTCCAACACAAAACACTCCAACCCTCGGCACGGAACTCTTTGTCGCTTGCCTCCGATGGTGGCTCACCGGAAGCGCCGGGCGCGCCCGCAGTGGCCCCGGCGCCCGAATCGGGCGAAAAAACGTTGTGTCCTGAATGTATGCAGTCTTTTGACGCCACTCGCATGACGGATTTCCAGGGAAAGTTGTACTGTCCGGACTGCATTGCAAAGGTGTCTAAAGAGAAGGACAAACCACGCGGGCAGGCGGCCGTGGAGGTCGCCGGCGGCGGTCCTGTGGAGCAGAACTCCAATGTGCTATTGAAGTTGTTTGTTATTTTGGGTTTTGTTGCACTTATCGCGGCTACCGGATACGGAGTGTACTACATCTTGACAGAGAAGCCACAGCCGTTGCCCCGCCCGAGGCCGATTGAGGAGAGAACAGACGCCGGAAACGTCCCATCGAAGGGTGCAAACGCGGAATCGACAAAGGAGTATCCTGCGATTGAAATCCCGATTTCGAAAGGGGATCGGATGTTCCAGTGTCCGGTGTGTGGGGAGAATTGCGCCGTCCTGGGCGCTCCTGAGATTGTTTGCTTGGGATGCGGGCGAAAGCTGATCCCGGTGGTTGTCCGAGGCATTTTCCCTGATCTGAAGTACGTCGCCAAAGAGGGGAATACAGCGGTCTTAAAGCAGGGGGACAAAGACCTCCGAGCGGCCGTTGGCGCTGAGATCCTCCCAGACACGGGAATCACTATAGAAAAGTTCACCGATGCCGGTGTAATACTGAAAAAGACCGAAGTGATCAAATTTGAGGATCACAGAAAAGGAAAGGAAGGCGAAAAGACGCGGGAGTTCACGATTCACAAGGAAATCCCAAAATTCCGCGAGAGCGGCCCTATTCACATTGAGGTCATGCGTGGTACGAAAACGATTGTCTGTGATGGAAAATGGAAAAACCGTGTGTACCACAAGGAACAGATTATCATTCCGTTGCACTATGCCGATCCGGGGACGTATACTGTGCCCTGTACGAATCCGAACTGCTGGAACATCTTCGAGGTCGTCGTCAAAGATTTGCCCGAAGTCCGTGTTCCCATCACCAAGCTGACGGACACCGTCCTTTGCCCGCAATGCGGCGCGGAACGGTATCTTGTGCCACGGGGTCGGCCGGTTGTCTTCCAATGTGTCGGTTGCGATAGGCAAATCGCGCTTTACCTGTGGACGCCGAAGGACATCACGTTTCTGCGTAAAGAGGGCGACACGGCGGTCATCAAGCACAACGGGAAGCAACTGAACGTGAAGGTTGGCGAGGAATTGGCCCCGGGGTCCGGTATCAAACTTGAGGGCTTCGGTCAAGCCGATGGCAAGGACTTCATCAAGATCAGAACAGTGGTCGAGGTGAAGTTCCAGGTGTTTCGGGATGGCAAAGGCACTGACAAGAGCAAGGGAGTGCCGCTGCAGGATCGAGTGTTCGTGGGAGGAGAGTAGGCCCTGGCCACACGTAGGATGCGTACACATATATTATTTGCCGCGTTGGCTGGCTTGTTCATGCTTAGTCAAACGAGCTGGGCGGGGCTCTACTATGAGCAGGAGAGCCGGATGAAACCGGCAGAAAGGACCGGCCCGACCACCGTAGTGCGGCTCAGAATTTTTGTGGAATCGAGCAAGATCCGTATTGAACGTCCGGATGCCGGACAGACGATCATCGCCGATCTGGCGAAGGGCGTGGTGTGGTCGATCGACGAAAGGAAAGGGGTGTACTATGAGGCCGCGCTGGCGGATATCGCCGCCAACTGGCGACGTATGCGGCAGGCGAAGGGGATTGAGTTGGGCGAGGGCGGTGCGGTGTCCCTGAAGCAAGGGGACGAGAAGAAGTCCATCATGTGGCACACCTGCAATCACTATGTGATATCCGCCGACGGGAAAACACTCCTTGAGCTCTGGACCGACAAGGATTTTGATTTTCCCGAGAAGGATACGATCTACCGCTTTCGGGAACGCATGGGAGAGTTCTCTCCGGAGGTGCTCCGAGAGATCGAGAAGGTGCCTGGATTTCCGTTGCGGTTAAACGGCTTTACCTATGTGGGTACCGAGCGTATGATGTCCGTGCGGGAGGTCAAGACGATCGAACGAAGGGATATCGCCCCGGAGAAGTTCAAGCCCCCAGACGGCCTGAAAAAGGTAGTCGCGGGACAGTAGCGGTGCGTCTGCTCCCGGTGATTCATGCCCGAAACAGAGGAGCAATTGCGTTGATAAAACGGAAACTCACGATTGCGGTGGTTCTCGCGATTGCTGCTGTGGGATGTGCCCAGCGGAAGTTGCCGTGCGTTGCCAAGGTGTATGTGGAACAGGTCCCCGTGATCCATCGGGTCGCCATCCTGCCGATCGACGACCGAGGGGTGATGGATCGCCCCATTCCCCGAACGGTGGGCATGGGCCACTACGAGCGAACCAAGGACAGCGGGGCCATGCTCCGTGATGTACTGAAGTTCGAGCTGGAGAACGCGGCCGGCTTGGCCGTGATAGACTTCAAGACGGTGGATGCGGTATTGGATGGGCGGATCATTACAGCCGATGAACTTACCAACACGAATGGCGAGGAACCGATCGAAATCGGCCTTCGGCTCGGGGCCGATGTGGTGGTGGCCGGTCGGGTTCGGCTGTGCGGCGAGGAGGATGCGCCGAAGAGCCCCAGGTCGTACGTCGTTGGGGAGCTCTATATGTTCGAATCCAGGAGCGGTCGATTGATTGCGGGACTGGAGATGATGGCGCTTGATTACCCGGAATCCTGCCGCTATATCGCGCACAAGATGTGCACGAAGCTCTGCCTGATGTTGCGACAGATGAAACAAGCCGCACTCGAGCGAGAGAACAAACTCCAGCATGACCTCTACAGGAAGCGAAATCCGCTGCCGCATACCGACCGGTACTGAAACACAACTGAAAACTGAAACCCACAAGGAGGGAAAGAATGGCGAAGAAGCTCGCAATCGGAAGCTGGGCCTACTGCTTCGGGCCCTATGCGGACAATCCGGTGAGCCTGGAGGAGACGGTGGGGAAGCTTGCGGAGCTGAAGTTCGACGGCATCGAACTCTGCGGGTTCCCACCCCATGCCAATCCGGATGACTATGCCACGAAGGACGACCGGCAGAAGCTGCGCGATCTGATTTCGGGCAAGGGGCTGGGCATTGCGGGCTATGCGGCCAACTTCATGGATGTTCCGCCGGCGACTGCGTCCGGCGAGGACTATCTTGCCTGTTTCGGGAAGAACGTGCAGATGTGCGTCGATCTTGGGATCCCCAAGATCCGTGTGGATACGGTCAGCCCCCCTCCGTATCCCCAAGGCATGGCCGCCGATGAAGGCATGAAGAAGATTGCCGGCGTGTGGAATCAGGCCGCACAACTTGCCCAGGATAACGGCATCCTTATGGTCTGGGAGTTTGAGCCGGGCTTCGCCTACAACAAGCCGAGCGAAGTGGTCAGGATGATCGACGCCGTGGACCATCCGAACTTCACCATCCTCTATGATGCCTGCCATGCCCATATGTGTGCCGTTGTGGCCGCGCGGCAGGCCGAGCCCGTGGAGAAACTCAAAGGCGGCGCCGTTGAGTTTGCCGGAATGCTGAAGGGCAAGATCGGCCACATCCACCTGATCGATTCCGACAACACCCTCCATGACGACGAGACCAGCACGCATGCGCCGTTCGGCCAGGGCGTGCTGGACTTCGACAAGATCATGCCCGCCATTCTCGACGCGGGCTACACGGACGAGTGGTGGTCGGTGGACCTCTGCTTCTGGCCGCAGGCCTGGGATGTGACGGCCGAGGCCAAGAAATTCCTCGACGGACTGCGGGAAAAGTACGGCTGATCCCCCGCCCCCCTACGGAACCCAGGAGGTACGACATGGCGAAAAACAAGATGATGGCTCAGGTATTCTACGAACCGAGGAAGATGGTCTATGAAGAGGTGGACATCCCCGAAATCGCTGATGACGAGGTCCTGATTCGGGTGAAGGCATGTGGGATATGCGGCTCCGACATCGCCTACTACTTCGGTGACAGTCCACTGGAAACCGCGACGGGGAAGGGCCCCCTGATCCTGGGACACGAGTTCACGGGGCAGGTTGTCGAAGCCGGCCAAGTTGCCGAGACCCTCTTCCAAAAAGGCGACCGCGTTGTTCTCGACCCGCTCCAGTACTGCTACTCGTGCGACATCTGCAGCAAAGGTCAGATCAACCTCTGCGAGAATAAGGCCGTCCTGGGCGTAAGCGTCAACGGGGGCTTCGCGGAGTATGCCAAGTCCAAGATGACCTCGACGGTGAAGCTTCCAAAGAATGTAAGCTACGGGGACGGGGCGCTGACCGAGCCGCTCGCCTGCGCGTTCTATGCGGTGAAAAATCTGCAAATCGAGCCGGGCATGTTTTGCGTGATTATCGGCCCGGGCCCCATCGGCCTGATGATGACCCAGCTCGTCAAGTCGAGCGGCGCCGGCACGCTGGTCCTGG
Organism: Planctomycetota bacterium; assembly: GCA_013152475.1. GTDB lineage: Bacteria > Planctomycetota > Brocadiia > JAADGH01 > JAADGH01 > JAADGH01. The sequence continues at coordinate 47,481 of JAADGH010000239.1, read as the reverse complement.
TGGGTACCCGCGACTATCGGCTGAAACTCGGCAAGAAGCTGGGGGCAGACATCGTGTTGAACACGAAGGACAAAAAATCGCCTTACTACTGCCGAAATCTCAAGAAGGAGATCGAAAAGCTGACCGACGGCATGTTCGCCGACCGTTGCATCACGTCCACCGGGTCCGTCAAGGCCATGGAAGCGGCGCTGGACATCACGGGGCGGCGGTCGGTCGTCGTGTATTTTGGCTTGCCAGGGGCCAAGGACTACGTCCGCGTGCCCGCTCTTCAGTCGATCTTCTGGGACAAAACCATTCGCTTTTCATGGCTTGCCCCGCTCACGTGGCCCTCATCCCTTCAGGCGCTGTCCACGAAGCTGATCGATGTCCACAGTCTCGCCACTCATACCTATGATCTCAAAGACGTGGTAAAGGGGCTTACCGAGGTGAAGGCGCGGAAAGGAAACCCGCTCAAGGCGTTGGTTAAGCCATAGTTTTCTTGGAAGCTGTTGGAGGTCAGAATGAAAAAGGGCGTAAATACACTGCTCTGGGCGGGGATGTTTACGGACAAGGAAATTCCCCTGATCCGGAAGAGCAAGAAGGCCGGCTTCGATGTGTGCGAAGTCCCGCTCTTCGACCCGGGCGCCGTCACGCCGGACAAGGTCCGATCCGCTGCGGACAAAGCAGGCGTGGAGATGGCGCTGTGCTGTGTCGTCCCCCCGGAGGCGAACCCGATCGCTCCGCAGAAGGCGGTGCGAAAGAGAGCGGTTGCCCGGCTGCGGAAGCTTGTCAAGGTCTGCAACGCCGTCGGCGGACACATCCTCTGTGGGCCGACCTATTCTCCCGTGGGTCTGCTGGTGGGCCGTGGGCGGACCCGGCAGGAGTGGCGGTGGTGCGTGCAGTCCTACAAAGAGATCATGCCGCTTGCGGAGGACCTCGGCGTCACGCTCGCGGTAGAACCGATCAACCGCTTCGAGAATTACTTTATCAATGTCATCGATGACGTTCTGGAACTCATCGAGGACGTCGGCAGCCCAAATCTCCGCGCACAACTTGATACATTCCATATGAATATCGAAGAGAAGGACTCCCCGGCGGCGATCCGGCGCGCCGGGAAGAAGCTCGCCCACTTCCATGTGTCAGAGAGCGACCGGGGCGTCCCAGGGACAGGCCAGGTGGACTGGCCGGGCTGCTTCAAGGCGCTGAGGGCTGTCAAATACGATGGGTGCCTTGCCGTGGAGTCGTTTAATGCGGCCCTGAAGGAAATCGCCGCGGCGACCTGCATCTGGCGCAAGATCGCGCCGTCCCAGGACGCCATCGGGAGGGGCGCGCTGAACGTCATCCGAAAGTACTGGTAGAGGCGACAACACAAAGGCAGAGATATGAAGAGCAGAGCGCCCCGGTGCTCTGCTTTTGTTTTGAGGCGGATGGCGATGAGAACGGCGCGGATCAACACGCATGTCCGTGTCGTGTGGACGGGGATGGCGCTCGATGCGATGGATTTGATCGGTGTGTGGCGAGCGAACCTGGTCGTGCTTTCCGGCCGTCCGATCGGGGGCCCACAAGTCTCAACCAGGGAAAACCGTCTGTCGAGAAAATGGTTTTCCCTTGGCTGAGAGCAGTGAGAAGTGGACGCGAATGAGGGAGTTACGAAAGCATTACGGCGGTGGCAAGAACTGTGGGAACGCCCTTTAGGACATATAGCCCATCTCGTCGGGATCGTCTCCGAACTCCGAGGCAATTTCGATAGCGATCTGCTGCTTCGGCTCCAATACCACTTTGCGGTAGCGCTCCTTGATGAGCTGCAGCCGCGCCAGCTTCCGCTGTCGGCTCAACGGCGGTCTACGAGTAGCAATTGCAATCATGTCTTTGTCTCCTTTTCTGAATCCGAACAAGAGATGTTCGTCGAATGAAAGCAAGAAGGCGCAAAATTATAGAGATTTTTGCCGGTGTGTCAAGCTTTTTCCGAAACATTTCTGAAATTTTTTTCTTGCCAAGTTCTACTGCTCCATGGGGCGGGGTCGTCATGCGGGCAAAGAAGGCTTGGTGAGAGGGACGGCGGAATCGTTAATCCCATAGGAACAGTAACTTATGATGTGATCCCAATGCCGATATGGTCACGTCCGTGCGCGGATGTCGTCGGCTTGATCCTCGTCACACTTCCGCAACTCACGTGCAAGGTCTCCTTTTTCAAGGTGTGTCCGTAGGTCTCGGAGCACTTCATCGACAACCGCCACCGTCTTTTGGGCGTCTTCCTCGGAATGTGAATAGGTAACGAATAAACAGCCTCCTCGCCGCAACAGCACACCGCGAGACGCGCACTCCTGCAGGACGTAGAACCACATCTCCTGCGGGTCGGCATCGGGGTGATTCGCGGATGTGAGTTGCATGGTGGCCATAGGGGAGAGGGAATCACAGACCTTCCCGAAACCATGTCGTTGCGCGGCGGCGTCGATCCCAGAGGCGATTTGATCGGCCCGCTGCCAGATCGCCTTGAAGACCGGCTTTGTACGATACTCTCTGCATGCCGCGACCAATGCCGCGAGTGACAGGGCCTCTCCGCCATAGGTCGTGCTGATTACCAGGTTCTCCGCCTTCTGCATTACGTCGCGCCGGCCGACGACGGCGGCGACAGGCATTCCGTTCGCCATGCCTTTCGCAAAGCAGGCCAGATCGGGCACAACGCCGAAGTACTCCTGCGCCCCGCCCCGGGCGAGGCGAAAACCGGTGACGATCTCATCGAAGATAAGGAGCGCCCCATGCTTGCTGGTGAGTTTGCGAAGGGCCTCCAGATAGCCCGGATCGGGACCGCCCCTACCGGTGGGGGTGATGATGGCAGCGGCGATCTCACCAGGATGCGCGGCGAAGACCTTCTCCGCCGAGGATGCATCATTGAAGGCGAAACCTATCGTGTAGTCCTTCAGTATCTCGGGGATGCCGCCGTCATTTCGGCCGGCCGACCATTGATCGTGCCAGCCGTGATATCCGCAGGATGCGACCTTCTGTCGGCCCGTGAAGGCCCGCGCGATGCGGACCGCGGCCGATGTGGCCTCCGCGCCGCTCTTGAGGAAACGAACCCTCTCCGCGCAGGGGATGGCGTCGACAAGTTCCCTGGCCGCTTCGACTTCGATGGGACTTAGCAGGCCGAAAACGATCCCCTTCTCGAGCTGATCGCGAATGGCCTGGTCCACGCAGGGATAGCGGTAGCCCAGGGTGACAGGGCCGAGCGCCATAACGTAGTCGATGTACTCGTTGCCGTCGACATCCCACACGTGCGCGCCCTTGGCGTGGTCCACATAGATGGGGTAGGCCCCGTAGGCGAAGTTCTTCGCCCGCTTGCTCATGGTCTGGGACCCGCCGGGGATGAGGGCAAGAGCCTGCTGCCAGAGATCAAAGGACTTGTGAAGGTTGAGAGCGGCCATCGCGTTTCCTCGACATTTCGCTGCTGTCATTGGGCATAGCTTGTCAACAGACCGCCCCCTCGGGACTGCCACGGAACCGCCGGGAACTCAAGGGGTGGGGCGTCAGGCCTATCGGTCCCTGGAGAGCCGAAGTCCTGTCCCATCCACGGCGCCTCCTCTGCGGATGTCGCGCCCTCGGGAGGAGGTCCTTCGGTCGTCCGCGGAGGCGTTTGTTCGGGTTTTCTCCATCTTGAACTTGAGGGCGAGATTATTCTTGCTGTCGGCCCAATGCAGCGCCTCTTCCTCGGTGATGTATCCATTCTTTACGAGGTCGTAGAGGCATTGGTCGAAGGTGATACAACCTTCCGGCCGGCTGGCGGCCATGGCGGATTTGATTTCGGAGACCTCGCCGCGTTCGATCAGTTCCTGTATGCGGGGTGTGTTGAGAAGCACCTCATAAGCCGGTATAACGCCGGTTCCGTCGTGCCGTGGCAAAAGCCGGAGGCTGACGATGGCGTTGAGTTCGAGGGAGAGCTGCTGAAAGATCTGATGATGTGTGTCCAATGGGAAGAAGCTGAGCATACGTTCCAGGGCCTGGTCGGCCGTGCTGGAGTGGAGTGTGGCCAGCACCAAGTGACCGGTCTCTGCAAAATTAACGGCTGCGGTTACGGTCTCGGTATCGCGCATCTCACCCACGAGGATGACATCCGGGGCCTGGCGGAGGATGTTGCGCAGGGCAGCCGCGAAGGAGTCGGTGTCGATGCCGACCTCCCGCTGCGTGACGATGCTTCGCTTGTGCTCGTGAAGAAACTCGATGGGGTCCTCAACGGTAACGATATGCCCTTCCATATGCATGTTTCGATAGTCAATCATGGCAGCCAGAGTCGTGGACTTGCCGGTCCCTGCTGCGCCGGTTAGGAGAATCAGGCCGCGCTTTTCGAGGGCAAGCTCCGCCAGATGATGGGGGAGGTGGAGCTCCTCCAGGGTGGGAATCCTCGACTTGACGTATCGGATGACCATCGCTATGGTCCCCCGTTGTTTGAGGATGTTGACGCGAAAACGTCCGACTTCGGGGATTCCGTAGCCGAGATTCATCTCCTGGGTAACGGCAAATTCTGCGGCTTGGGCCTCATTGCAGACCTGGGCGACCATGTCCTGCATGTCCTGTGAACTCACCTTCCCGTCAGACGATTGAAGGTGCTGGCCGCTAACCTTGAGCGTAGCGGGGCGCCCCACGGTGAGATAAAGGTCGGAGCCGTCATTCTCGACCATCCAGCTGAGATAGTTGTCGATGTGTTTCATACAACTCCTCCGGTGCTTTGGGTGATGAGCGGTTCGTTATTGTCCACCCGAGGCCGCGCGGTCACGCCACTCCTCGAAGTCGTCCCGATCTTCCGGTTGGTCTTCCTTGTCCTTCTTGGCCGCATCGGTTGCCCTCTCCTGCAGCGAGTCCATCTCCGCCGCATCAACCAGAAATTCTTTGCTCACTAAGCCCTGGGCCACAAGGCGTTCCAGGGAGTGCGCCATCGTGATCATACCATGCTGCGCCTGCGTCTGGATAATGGAGGGGATCTGGAACGTCTTTTGCTCACGGATCAGATTACGGACAGCAGGGGTTGCTACCATGACTTCGAATGCCGCCGCGCGACCGCCGCCGACCCGCGGGAGCAGGGTCTGGGCGATGACGGCCTGAATCGACTCCGAAAGCATGGCGCGAATCTGCGACTGCTGCTCTGCCGAAAAGATGTCGATGATACGGTCCATGGTCTTCGCAGCGTTGTTCGTGTGAAGGGTAGCCAGAACCAAGTGTCCCGTTTCCGCCGCGGTGATGGCGAGCTGAGTGGTCTCCAGGTCGCGCATCTCACCGACGAGAATCACATCGGGGTCCTCGCGGAGTGCGCTGCGCAGCGCGTTGGCGAAGGAATGAGTGTGCTTATGCACCTCGCGCTGGTGCACCAGGCATTTCTTGTTGCTGTGGAGGAACTCGATGGGGTCCTCAACCGTCAGAATATGGGCCTCTCGCTTCCGGTTGATCAGATCGACCATCGCGGCCAGGGTCGTGGACTTTCCCGAGCCTGTCGGCCCCGTGACGAGCACCAGACCGTGCGGTTTGAGCGCCATATCCCCGAAGATTTTCGGGAAGCCCAGGTCCTCGAGTGTCTGCACCTCGGAGGGGATGACGCGGAACGCCGCCGACTCGCCGCGATACTGATTGAAGCAATTAACGCGGAATCGCGCCACGCCCTCCAGCTCAATGGCGAAGTCCAGCTCCAGGTTCTCCTGGTAGATGGCCTGCTGCTCATCCGTAAGCACGTCGTAGACCATTTCATGCACGTCGTCTTTGGTGAGGGGAGGGGCGTCGATACGCTTGAGAGCGCCATCCAAACGAATGATCGGCTCGCAGCCTGAACTGAGGTGAAGGTCCGATGCGCCGGAGTTCTTGGTGAAGGTAAGCAGTTCAGATATGTCCATTAGATTTCTTCCTGCAACAGAGACCTGGTGGACGCATGGGCTACTTCGGGAGTCTATTAAACACCATTAACACATGCACCCGAAAATGTCAAGGAATGCGACGATTTTCTTGCCATTTTTCGGGGTTGGCTCGTGCAGAAACGTGCACGAATCATGGGCGTTTTGGTCGATGCCTCTCGATCGAGTCCCTCACCTCGGGAAGAAGAAAAACATTGGTCAAGTCGAAGCCGGCAAGTACCTCGGCAAGCACCTCTGCCTTTTCTTCTTCCGGAAGATGGTCATTCACAAGAATCCTCCGCTTCCCCCGGAGCATAAAAAGCCCCCCACGGCCTTCTTCGATGTTTGCGAATCGCACCTCGATTCCGAGCGATTCAGCCAGAGATGCGAGTTTCGCCATCAGGAGCGGAGGGTCCATTTCGACCTGTCCGTCGATGTCGCGACATTTTCTATGGAACCAAACGTTTTTTAGCACAGAGGCCGCTGGCATGTCAAGGAGAAATGGCTGGAACAGGAAGTTCGACAAGCCGGTGTTTGACAGACGGAGAGATTTGTGGTATACTTACTATCGGACGATCCGGTGGGATGCGTTTCTGAGCGAAGGAGTGACAAATGGAACGACTCGCAAGAATGGCCGCTATCGGTGCCCTCAGCTTCATGATTGCCGCATTAACGCTACCACTGCGCTGCAGCGCCGGGTGAGGCCCGCGACGAAAAGCGGTCAGTTCGACCCGCAAGCCAAGCAAAAAGAAGGCAACCGCCAAGACCACCAGGAAGAAATCGGCGACAGTGGCGTCCACATCGTCGAGCAGCGACGTCAGATGGAGGCGGAGTACGCCGACGAAACCCGGTGAGGTCACTGTGATTCTGAAGAATGGCACACCGTTTACGGGAATGCTGGTCAAGGAAGACAATGAAAGCGTGACCATCAAGGCGGCCGCCGCCGAGATGACGTGGCGCAAGGACGGAATCAAAGAGATTGTTCGCTACAAACGCGCCGACAAACCCACCAGTGGCGGGAAGATCAACTGGAAGTTCTGGAGGTAGTGGGTGCGCGGACGATGGGTGCCTGTGCCATGCGGGGCGCAGAGAAATGGCGGGAACGTGTGGGAGTCGAACCCACCCAGGACGCCGTAGCGCCCCGAACCGGATTTGAAGTCCGTCAGGCCCACCGGGACCCATCCGCTCCCGCTATGAGTTTAGCTTGCGCTTGTCTCCTATGCGTTCGGTTACTCCTATTCTATCAAGATACTCCAAAATCGGAATAGCAAATTTCCGGGAAACGCCCAGAAGATTCTTCAGATCACCCACACCGATCTGCCCCGCTTCCTGAAGAAGGTCGACCGTCTTTGCCTTCATGCCATCCAACACAACGGGATCATAACAAAGGTGTTCGCTGAGACGAACGACTTGTCCCGTGTGTACCATAGTCTCCAATAGCTGTGCGGCCCGCATGGGATCCAGACCGGTTTGTCGGAGGACGTCTTGGACCAAAGGCGGAGAAGGACCGGCGGACCGGAGGATTTCTTTGATCGCCTTGGCGGCGGTCTTCTCTTCGGGGCTGAGCCGGGGAGCGAAATCAGTTGCGGCGATGAGGCCATCCACAACCTTGATCTTCCCCTCAGATTTCATTCGGTCGATGATCGCCGCGAAGACGTCCGGGGGCATTTCCACCCGCGCCCGGGAGACCAATTGGGCAGGGACCATGCCGGCGGCCAGGCGGTTTCGCTTGTGGAACTGCCTCAGCACCCTCAGAATGCGGTCATTCGTCTCCCCCATCTGCGCCTCGTGCGCCAGGGCATTCCCGCGTTCGATGATGACTTGTCCCGCGGCGCACAGCTCGCGAGTCGTCCGTTCGACTTGGCCGAGTGGAAGTTCAGCGATGTGTGCCACCGCGTCGGGAGTCAGGGTGAAAGGTTTGGTATCGCGGATTGTCTGCACAACAATCCTCTCGGCATTGTTGGTGCTCAGCTCACGGAGCGCCGCGATGACGCCGGGCCGGTTGCGCTTCAAGCGCCGCGCGTTTCGCCGGAGGACAATTCCACCGCCGATGGTTCGCATAGGTGAATAGGAGCGGATGACATAGCGGTCCCTGCGTTGGGCGACGACGGGCTGCTCCGATTTAAGTTGGGCGAATGCCGTTTCGCCGGGCTTAAGTTGGTTTCCTGCGAGAAGCGAGACACGGGCCATCACCTCGGTGGTCCCGGTGTGAAGCCGAACGCGATCGTTGTGCCGCAACGGACGGCGGGCTGACTTCAAAAGGCGGAGCTGCACATCCAGGAGTTCCGACTCAACAAGGTGTCCGGGAATGGAGAGAACGTGCCCCCGTGCGACCTGGTCCGCCTTGACGCCGTTCAGGTTGAGGGCCGTTCGCTGGCCGGCCCGCGCGACCTCCACCACCTGCCCGTGGACCTGGATTCCCCGGAGGCGCACTTCGATGTTGCCCGGAACGATCTCCAGCGTTGCGCCAGACGGAACGGTCCCCGTGGCGACGGACCCGGTCACAACACAGCCGAAGCCCGGCTGGGAAAAGACGCGATCGATCGGCATGCGGAAGGGGAGGTCCAAGGGCCGCCGGGATTCTGCAGCAGCGATCATGTTCTGAAGCTTGGTTCGCAGATCATCGATTCCCTCGCCGGTTGCCGATGAGACCTCGGCGATCTCCGATCCCTCCAGCGTGGTCCCGTGGAGCAGATTCTCGACCTCCTGGCGAACGAGGGTGCGCAGATCATCCTCGACAAGGTCGATCTTGGTGACGACAACGAGGCCCGGCTTGATCGCGAGCAGATCGAGGACCTCAAGATGCTCGGTCGTCTGCGGCATGACGCCGTCGTCGGCGGCCACCACCAGCAGGGCGAGATCGATTCCCGTTGCGCCGGCCAGCATGTTCTTGACGAACTTCTCATGGCCGGGCACATCGACAATCCCGACGCGCGCGCCTGCGAGGTCCAGATAAGCATAGCCGAGGTCGATGGTCATGCCGCGTTCCTGCTCTTCCTTGAGACGGTCGGCGTTGATTCCGGTCAGGGCCTTGACGAGCGCAGTCTTTCCGTGGTCGATGTGTCCTGCCGTGCCGATGATGAAGTGCTTGCCGGGGTTCATGGTCATGTTTGGCTTGGGCGGAAGGACGCGAAGGCCGACGCAATGACGTTCAGTTCATCCTCGGCAATCGTGCGCGTGTCAAACACAACTCTATCGTCCCGCACACGTGCGATGATGGGAGGCATATGCCTGCGCAGTCTCTCGGCCAGAGATTCGGCGGCCACGCCATCGAGTGCCACCGACACGACTTTCGTCGGAAGCTCCTCCCCGGGCAGCGAACCGCCGCCAACGGCGGAGGCCCCGTCCTCAACCTGGACGGAAAGGGACTCCGCCGCTTGGGCCTTGATGAGTCGAGCAAGCTTTCTGGCGCGTTTCAGGAGCGTTGCCGGGCTCATGGCCATCATCTGAAAGACCGGGACGTGCGACAGGGCCAAGTCGTCGTCGAGGTAGAGCCGCAGCGTCGCTTCCAAGGCGGCGAGGGTCAGCTTCCCGGGGCGGAGGGCGCGGGCCAGCGGGTTGGCTTTCAACTTCTCGGTGATCTCCGCTTTTCCGACAATAATGCCCGCCTGCGGGCCGGACAGCAGTTTGTCGGCGCTGTATGTGGTGACGTCGATGCCCACTTGAACGCTGTGTCGGATGAGCGGCTCCTGGGGGAAGCCGAACGTCCTCATCGGTTCCATCGCGCCGCTGCCGGCGTCGTGCATCACGGGGATATTGAATTCCCGGCCGAGGGCAACGAGCTCTTCCTCCGTCACCGTCTGCGTGAATCCGACCATCCGGAAGTTGCTTTGATGCACCTTGAGCAGGAGCGCCGTTTCGCATGTGATCGCTCTCCGGTAATCGTCGATGCGTGTCTTGTTCGTGGTGCCCACTTCGACCAGCTTCGCCCCACCCTTGACCATGACGTCGGGCATGCGGAACGAGCCGCCGATCTCGACGAGCTCGGACCGGGAGACAATGACTTCTTTGTCGCGGGCCAGCGTATCCAGGCCGAGGAGCACAGCGGCAGCATTGTTATTGACCACCATGCCCGCCTCGGCGCTTGTCACGTCGCAGAGCAATTGCGCGATCTGTCGTTGGCGGGAGCCGCGTTCGCCGGAATCCAGGTCAAACTCCAAGGCCAGGTAGCCGCCGGCAGTTCGCGCGATCTCCTCGATCGCCGCATCGGGTAGGGGGGCGCGGCCAAGGCCCGTGTGGATGATGATACCGGTGGCGTTGATAACCGGACAGAATCGCCCCAGACTCAAGCGCGCTGCCTCAGCGGCCACCTGCTCAGCGATGCCGGCCATCGTTGGAATGGCTGCAACTTTCCCGGAACGCACATCGGATCGCAAGCCCTGCAAAACGTTGCGCACTGCCCGAGTGACGATGGAGCGCGGGTGTTTCGACAGCGCTTGGGCCATCTCCGGTGCGCTCAGGATTTGATGCACGCTGGGAATTCGGCGCAGAGAATTCTTCATGGTACCCCGATTATGTCAGGTAGCGGTGGTGCGGTCAAGCAAAACGTGGACCCGGCCTGGGCAGTTTTGTATTTGTCTTATGGGCCCGGTAGCTCTTAGAATAGGGGGAGCAGTTTTTTGTCGGCAAGTCGGCATCAAATCCGGGAGCCCATATGTGAAGGATACATCTTGCAATGCGATGTGGGAAAAGCTGAACCTCGATCTGGAGGCGCACGATGGCCTGCTGGAGGTCCTCGGCAAATTCTACGGGGACATCTATCTGAGCCAGGCGGGTCGGCTTCAGGGCATGGAGTACCTTGATTTTGTGCTGTCCGAAATCCATGGACTCCGCGTACAAGAGCTTCAGGCGGCCAAGCAAGGGGGAAGGAAAGTAGTCGGTGCGTTTTGCGTCTTCGTTCCCGAAGAGTTGGTGCTTGCGGCCGATGCCATTTGTGTCGGTCTGTGCGCCGGGGTGGAGGCGGGGAAAGAAGCCGTGGAGAAAATACTCCCGCGGAACACATGCGCTCTGATCAAGTCCTTTGTCGGATTCAAGCTGGCTCGGCTCTGCCCATTCACGGAGTCGTGCGACCTGATCGTTGGGGAGACGACATGCGACGGAAAGAAGAAGGCCTATGAGACCTTCTCGGAATACGCGCCGCTCTACGTCATGGAAATCCCGCAGATGAAGATGGCGTCCGACCGTGCTTTGTGGAAGGCGGAAATCATTCGGTTCAAAGACCGTGTTGAGGCGCTCACGGGCAACAAGATCAGAGGCGGGGCACTCAACGAGTCCATTCGGATCGTGAACGAGAGGCGGCGTGTCTTGCAGCGCCTGAACCACTTGCGGGCGGCGGTCCCGGCACCCATATCGGGCCGTGATGTTCTCCTCGTGAACCAGGTGAGTTTCTATGATGACCCGCTTCGTTTCACCCAGAAGATTCGAGAGCTGTGCGACCAGCTGGAGGTGCGCGTTGAGTCCGGGGAGGGGATCGTCCCCAAGGGCACGCCGCGCCTCATGCTTTCGGGATGCCCGATGGCCGTCCCCAACTGGAAGTTGCCATATCTCGTGGAATCATCCGGTGCGGTGATTGTGGGCGAGGAATCCTGTGTGGGGACGCGGAACACACGTGACCTTGTCGATGAAGACGCCCCCGCCCTCGATGGGATGATCGACGCGATCGTGGATCGTTACATGAAAATCGATTGCGCGTGCTTCACCCCCAACAAGGAACGGCTCGAGCACGTTGTGGGAATGGCGAGGGAGCTGGGAGTCGATGGCGTCATCCATTATACGCTTTCTTTCTGTCAACCCTATGCCATGGAAGCCCTGAAGGTGGAAAAGGTCCTCCAGCAGGCTGGCATCCCTTTCCTGAACATCGAGACCGACTACAGTATGGAAGATGTGGAGCAGCTCAAGACGCGCGTCGAGGCGTTTGTGGAGATGGTAAGTTGAGAGCGGGGAAACATCTGGATGGTGGGATCATAGCCGGCATTGACATCGGCTCGCGCTCGGTCGAGCTTGCCGTCTTGGAGAACGGCAAACTCGTCGACTGGGCAAAGGCCGACACGACATTTGATCCCTTGGCTCAGTGCCGGGAATTGATGCGAAATGTGAATTCGGCCCACGTTGTGGCCACGGGCTATGGCCGGAAACTTTTTGCTGAGAATGCAGACCACCGCGAGGTCACGGCCGTCACCGAGATACGCGCGTTTGCCCTTGGCGCGAGGTATTTCTCCCCCGATGTGCGGACCGTGCTGGACATTGGCGGGCAGGACACCAAGGCGATCTCCCTCGCTGCGGATGGGGCAGTCGACCGTTTCGAGATGAACGACCGATGCGCTGCGGGAACAGGGAAGTTTCTCGAGTTCATGGCCACCGCGCTTCAGGTCCCTCTGGAATCTTTCGGGAGCTTTGCGCTTCAGGCAGATAAGCGGATTCAGATCAGCAGCATGTGCACCGTCTTTGCCGAGACGGAAGCGACATCGCTCATGGCCCGCGGCGAAACCCCGCCCAACATCGCGATGGGGCTCCACCTGGCAATCGTCCAGCGGACCCTCGCGATGCTGGGCCGCGTCGGAGGCGAGTCGCCTGTATTTTTTGCAGGAGGCGTGGCGCATAATCCGTGCGTGAGGACGCTCTTGGAGGAAGGCGTGGGGGAATGGATAATCGTTCCAGAGAACCCGGACATTGTCGGCGCCGTGGGGGCGGCCCTTCATGGACAGCAGCGTATGAATGAAAGGAACCCACGATGACCCAGAAGCTTGACATGCGGGGACAGAAATGCCCGCAGCCCGTTATCGAGACCAAGAAGGCCCTGGAGGCGATGGAGGCCGGCATGCTGGAGGTGATCGTGGACAATGACGCCGCCCGGCAGAACATCCTCCGATTTGCGACGTTCAAGCAGCTTCACGCCGAGTCGAGCAGTGAGAAGGAAGAGGAATACACCATTACGATTACCAAGGGAGAGGCGGGCGACGGCCCTCACGACGAGCAGACCCCCGCGCCGGACCCCGAGGTCGTGTGCGAGGAGGGCGGCGAGCGGGTGGTGCTCATCACCTCGGCGCGGATCGGCGATGACAACGACGCGTTGGGCCGAGAGCTGATGAGCACTTTCCTCGACGTGCTCACCCAGGCCACACGCGTGCCGGACAGGATGGTGTTTATCAATGCCGGGGTGACCTTGACAACGGAAGGGTCGCCGGTTCTCGATGCGCTGCAGCAGTTGGAGACAGTGGGTGTCAAGATCGCCTCCTGTGGACGCTGCCTGGAGTACCTTCATCTCAAAGAAAAACTGAAGGTAGGCCAAGTGACCAATATGTACGAGATTATTGAAAACCTAACGAGTGCGAGAAGCGTGATCAAGCTATGACGCAGCGCATGACACCATCGCCGAGACTGACGGAGTTTTCCCACTGCGCCGGCTGTGCGGCCAAACTGAACGCCGGAACGCTCTGCGAACTGGTGAAGGTGCTGCCCGAAAAGCGGCCGTCGCAGGTCCTCGTCGGTCTCGAAACGGGGGACGATGCGGGGGTGTATCAACTCCGCGATGACCTGGCCGTGGTCCAGACGGTAGATTTCTTTCCGCCGATGGTGGACGACCCATATACCTTCGGCCAGATCGCAGCGGCAAATGCACTCAGCGATGTGTATGCCATGGGCGGCCGTCCCATCACGGCGCTCAACCTGGCGGAGTTCCCAGCGGACAAGCTGGATAAAAGCGTTCTCCTCCGTATCCTGCAGGGCGGGTGCGACAAGGTGATGGAGGCGGGTGCGACGGTGGTCGGCGGACATACCATCCGGGATGAGACGCTCAAATATGGACTTGCCGTAACCGGGGTGATTCACCCGAAGGACGTCCTGACGAACGCCGGGGCGAGGCCCGGCGACCGGGTTATTCTTACGAAACCCCTCGGAATCGGCCTGATCATGTCCGGCTCGCGGGCGGAGATGGCCGAGCCGTCTGCGGTGCAGACCGCACTCGATGTAATGACAACATTGAACAAGGCGGCGAGTGAGGTGGTGCTTCGAGTGGGGGCAAATTCCTGCACGGATGTAACCGGTTTCGGTCTGATCGGCCATGCCGTCGAGATGGCTGAAGGGAGCGGCGCCGGCCTCGTGATCGACTCCGCCTCCGTTCCGGTCATCGACACGGCGACGATGCTTGCGGACATGGGCTTGATGCCCGAAGGTTCCCACGCCAACCGGAGCGTGTTCGGAGACCGCGTTACCATGAGCAAGGATGTTCCGCAGGGCCTGCAGGATGTCCTGTTTGATGCGCAGACATCCGGCGGGCTTCTCATTTCGGTTCCCAGGAACTTGGCCGAGCGCATGGTGGAGGAACTCCGAGGTGCGGGCGTCGCTGATGCGCGGGTCATCGGCGAGGCTACGTCGTCCGAGGCGGGACGCCTGGTGATCGAGTGACTTGCCTTGGGATGGGTTTTATGATATACTGACCGTGTTATGGATGCGCGAAAAAGCATATCCGGGATTGCCTTGATGATGTTCTCGGTGGTGTTGCCCGTTCCATCTTGGGCGCAGGCGCGCCGCAAGGGTGACTTTCGCCGCGACGTGACCCTGAAGGTGGGGGACCCGGCCCCGGACTTCAACCTGAAGAGGCTGCACGACAAGGGGAAGGTCCGATTGTCCAGCTTCCGGGGTAAGCGTCCCGTTGTCCTCATCTTCGGCAGCTACACCTGACCGCCGTTCCGGCGCCAGGTTGGCGCCCTCGAATCGGTCCACAAGCGGTTTAAGGACCGGGCTGGGTTTTTCGTCGTTTACATCCGGGAGGCCCACCCCAGCGACGGCTGGCAAACGCGTGCGAACAAGCAACAGGGAATTGTTTTCAAGCAGCCCAAGAGCGAAAAGGAGCGGATCAAGGTCGCGCAGACGTGCCAGCAGGGCCTCAACATCGCCATCCCCATGCTCATCGACGGCATGGACAACGCCGTCGGTCTGGCCTACGGCGCCTGGCCAGATCGCATCTATGTGATCGACAAAGACGGAAAGGTCTTCTACAAGGGCGGCATGGGCCCGCGAGGTTTCAACCCGCGCGAGATGGAACAGGCGCTTGGAAAACTCTTCGCCAAATAGCCTGCGTTCCGGCATGACCCGCCTTCGTAACGAACATCCTCAAGAAGGGGAGCAACCCATGTCTGATGAAAATCCTCGGTTTTCACTTCCAGATGGTGTGGCGCTCGATAGCAATGTCACCTACGGGCAGGGCGGTGGGCGAGACCTGAAATGCGATCTGTATCTCCCCACGGGTGAGGGCGCAGGTCGCCCCGGTATCGTCTTTATCCACGGCGGCGGCTGGCGCGGCGGCACGCGCAATCAGTTCCGGGAGCAGGCGGCGCACATGGCGACACTCGGTTTCGTCGGGTTGTGCATCGAATACCGTTACTCCGGAGAGGCCAAGTTCCCGGCGGCCGTCGAGGACGTGAAGTGCGCTGTTCGCTGGCTGCGCGCCCATGCGGAATCCTACGGCATCGATAGCCGGAAGATCGCTTCCGTGGGCGGTTCGGCGGGGGCGCATTTGGCTGCGATGCTCGGGACGACCGATGCCTCTGCTGGCCTCGAAGGGGAGGGGGGCTATCCCGATCAGTCGAGCAAGGTCAACGCCATGGTCCCGTTCAATGGGGTGTTCGACATGGCGGCATGTGTGCCGAAGTCGCCTGGGGCCGAGTCAGCCATCGTGGAATTCATCGGGGGACCGCCGGATGACATGCCCGAAGCGTATCGTCTTGCCTCGCCGATCTCGCATGTGGACGCCACGACTGCGCCAACGCTCCTGCTCCACGGCAACGCCGATGAGGTTGTGCCCTTTGAACAATCCCTGATGTTCAAGAGGGCGCTGGAGAAAGCGGGGGTTCACGTGGAACTGTACGAAGCAAGCGACGCGGGTCATGGCTTCTTCAACCGACCTCCGTTTTTCACGCCCACGCTCAAGCGGCTGGAACTGTTTCTGCTCAAGACATTCGAGTAGGGCAGGGCCTCAATGGCCGGAGCAACTCATGGCTTATTGTGGGTTGAGTGACGATCTTTGGACTTCGTGCGCCTTCACCTGTCCTTCTCGATCACGCCATTCAGGACGGCAGCGATGCTCGGCTCCTCGGAAACCACGCCCAGTTTCGTAAACGCGAGGCGATACCTGACCACGGGAAATTCCTTTATCTGTTGACAAGCGGGGTGGTTATGATATGCTCCGCATGTTGGTTCGTCAAGACAAAGGATAGCCTATGGAGTCGTGCGATTTCGGCCGATCTTTTATCACCTTCGTCACCGAGGGGCGCGGGAACAATGCCCGCATCCAGGTCGAGGCCCGATGCCTTGTGACCGATACGAAAGCATGCGAGACGGAGGAATACTTCCTCGTCGCTTCCTGTAAATCGGAGGACACCTACGGCAAAGGAGTGCTTTTCTACGAGGAGAACTACGATTTCTGTGTCATCTTTTCGCAAAAGGAAAACCGCATCTTCCGTATCGGTTTCCCATACGATCCCACCAAGAGCACAATCCACACAAACGAAGAACGTTTTGAGGAAGTGTCCTTCCATATCACCAAGGCGGAGGCCGAGGTTCTCGGCTCGAACCAGGAGATTGTCAGGGCGACCCTCGCCGGTGACATCATCAATGGCCGTACGGAGATCAGCAGTGCAGACGGCCGCTACCGCGCCCTGATCGAGTTTCCCGTGAAGACCATGAACGTAAATGACATCGAAAATTTGTATCAAACCGACACGGGGCCGATCCTGCTCCCGGACTTTGGGATGGAGACAAACCGGATGATCGAGCGATTCCAGTTGGCCTTTGTGGCTTACAATCGATCCGACGAGGCCTACTTCATCATCCAGGAACCGGCGCCCGCCTCGCCTGGGAAGCCCGACGGCCCGCAGGTGTGCGATTACTCGCGCATCGTCCGGCTCAAAGCGCGGAACGTCGTCTTGGCCCTTTGCAAGGAGTGATTCATGCCGTCCCGTCTCTCGGCCCTGGCCAGCGTTCTTGTTTTTTGCTCGTTTGCATTTGCCGAGGGACCCGAACCGATCCGAATCGCGGATGATCTGCGACTCACTTGGGGCAAGCGAAAAGAGCTGAAGTTCCAGATCGAAACGCTTCCTGAAGCGTATCGTGCTCTTGTCTATTTCCTGGGTCGGCAGGACGCAAAGCGCCTCGGCGGGTCGGCGCACATGCTGGCCCTCCATCTGAATAAAGTCCAACTCACAGGAGAACGCCTCGCCAACAAGAGCAACGAGCTTGTCATGGGTAGCGGCGCCATCGGGCACTGGTACGGAGGGCGCGGGTGGCGGCTGCTCTACAGCCCCGACTACATGCAGGGCGATGGTCCCACTGAGTACGCGGGTTGCGTCGTTACGGGTAATGCCTACGAATTCATGATTGACGTTACCGACCTTCTGAGGACGGGAGAGAACACGCTGGCGGTTCGCCACCTGTGGCAGGGGCCATGGAACGACATTGTTCTCAAAGACCTCTCAATCGTCTTCCGAAAGCCGGAGGGGCTTTACGCAAAACCGGGGGCGGAACCCGAAGCGCCCAAAGGCCCATTGCCGTTCATCAAGCCCCACCCGGTGCAGCCGATGAAGTTTTCCGCCGAGATCGGGTCCGAGGGCGCAATCGTCCTCAGGTGTGGGGGGCGGACCTATCGTATCGAGAGCAATTTCACCCATAAGGATGACTGGGAGACCCAGGAGACCAGCGCGACACGGATGCGCGCGAAGTGCAAGTACTACGACTTCCGGCGTGAGATCCAAATGCAGGCCGAATGTCTGGATGTTAGAGATCGCTTGACGAATTTGAGTGACCGAGACATCGGCATCGTTGTCACACACACCTGTCGCTTCAATCCGGCGAAGGCCAGGGAACAGAGGATAGGGGGGCTCCGGCCCTTTGTGTCGGCTATGCGGAGGCACTCGACGGGTAATCAGACGACGTTTGTCTCGCTCAAGGATGGAGGACTTGGCCTGCTCCCGCGCGACGATGTCTTCAAAGCCCATTCGGATAATTTCTATGAGAAGGGCGTCATCGGCCTGGAAGATCGTTTTTTCGTGCTCCCGGTCGGAGCGTCCTACACCATGCGATGGTCCATCTTTCCAGTGCCGAGCGGAAACTACTACGATTTCATCAACGCCGCACGGCGGACGCTGAAGGTCAATTTCACTTTCGATGGGGCGATGGGCTTTTGCCATTACGTTCGTTGGATGGAGAATATCACGCCGGAGGATGCGAAGCAGTGGGCCGAAGCGAGAAGCCTGCGATACATCTCCGGGGTTATACCTAAAAACCCCAAGACGGGTCTCTACTATCACGGCTCGGCGATGCTTTTGCCCGGCGCGCGGGAGCGGTTGCAGTTGTTCCGCGCTATCCTCACCCGAATCCAGACGGCGCGACCCGGCTCATTCGGTATCCAGTACTACCACTGCTACATCAGCACAGAGCCGGGAGCGGCCGAGAAATACAGTGATTCGGTTTGCCTTGATGCCAAGGGCAAGCAACAAAACTACCGCAATCCCATCTACCCCATCTTTGTTCCCACGCTCTCGAATTCCTATGGCAAGGCGATGCAGAAAGTCCTCGATTTGCTTCTGGACGACATCAAGTTCGATGGCATCTATTGGGACGAGATGTCGCAGAGCTGCGGTCGGTTTGTGTATGACTTCCCTGTCTGGGACGGACACACGGGGCAGCTCAAGCGGGAGGACGGCACGATCCTCCGCAAAATGTCCGAGGTCACGCTCATTGCCCAGCCCTTCCGCGCGGCGATGGTGAAGCGCATTATGAGCGGGGGGCGACCGCTCATCGCCAATGGTCCGCCGGTAACGGAGACCATGATGCAGTATCACTTCCCGCGTTTCACGGAGACGGGCGGCCTGACGCACCTCTACAACGTGCATCTATTTACGCCCATTGGTCTCGGCGATCATCTCACCGAGCGGACGCCTCTTGACATCGCAAGGCAGATTCGCCGCCACCTGGACTTCGGCTGCGTCTATTACTTTTACCGTTTCGAACCCCGGCTCGATCATTGTATGCTACCGCAATACATGTATCCGATCACACCCCTCGAACTCCATGAAGGTTACATTATTGCGAAAGAAAGAATCTTGACGAACCGATCCGGAATCTACGGCTGGGGCGATGAGAGTAAGCACGAAGTCCATGTTTTCAATGAGAAGGGGAAAGAAATCCCATTCGAGGCGAAGAGGTTCGAGAAGGGCGGCGCAACATGGACGGAGTTGCGTCTGCCCACGCACTATGTGGGGGCGATTGTCCGCCGATAGGAGTATATCATGCCGCATGAAGTGCAGGAATTGGACACAAAGGCCGTTACTCGCGGCCCCGCGCACCATTACTTCGGCTACTACGACAAGTTCCCGTGGGACGCCACCGGGCGTTACATGCTCGCCCTGGAGCCCCCCTTCATAGATCGCACACAGTCCCCGGATGATGTGGCCGTAATCGGCCGGATCGATTTGGAGAACGACTGCCGTTGGGAACCGGTTTCAGAGACGCGTGCTTGGAATTGGCAGCAGGGAACCATGCTTCACTGGCTCCCGACTGCGGCGGATCGTTGCATCATTCACAACAACAGGGACGACACGTTCTTTTCTGTGATTCGCGATCTCGATACCGGCGAGACGCGTCGCCTGCCGCGACCGATCTACGCCCTGAGCCCGGACGGGAAGCAGGCGGTCACGTTGAATTTCGCGCGAGTCCATTGCACACGGCCGGGATATGGCTACTGCGCCGTCCCGGATCCGTGGGAAGATGACATGCACCCGGCGGAGGACGGCATCTACTGGATGGACCTCGATACGGGAGAAAACAGGCTTGTTGTGTCACTGGCGCAGATTGTGGAAATCCGCCACGACGAAACGATGGAAGACACGAAGCATTGGTTCAACCACCTCCAGTTCAACACGGAGGGTACGCGATTCCTGTTTCTCCACCGATGGCGCGAGGCAGGGGAAAAACGCTGGTTTACCCGCCTGTTCACGGCAAACCCCGACGGGTCGGATGTTTGCTGCGTGGCGGATCACGGCATGGTCTCCCACTTCGACTGGCGCGATGCGAACCACATCCTGGCCTGGGCGACGCACAACGAGATGGGGAACCACTTCTATCTCTTTACTGACCAGAGTGACGAGATCGAGATGATCGGCGAGGACACGCTTCCTGCGGATGGACATTGTTCCTATTCTCCGAACAGGCGCTGGATCCTCAATGACACCTATCCTGCCCGGGAGGACCGCAAACGAACGTTGATGCTCTACAATCCCGCAGAGAATCGGCGCGTGGACATCGGCCGGTTCTACGCCCCCCCTGAATATGAGGGCGAGCTTCGCTGCGATCTCCACCCCCGATGGAGCCGAGACGGGAGATTCGTCTGCTTCGATTCCCTCCACGAGGGCGAACGGCAGATGTATGTCATCAACGTGAGCAGGATTGTGGAGACATAATGCAGGTGGATTGATTGCGGAGGCACATCTGAGGGGAAGGGGAGCTTGCCAGTGATTGCGGGGGGAGTTCGCACAGCGGGCCGGTATGGACCATGACTTGGAAAACAAGAGAGGACTGAGGATGTTGCGATTTGTGGTTGTGGTTCTTGCCATCGGGTCGGTTGCCTGGGGCCAGGGAGAAGTCCACAACGACGCAACATATGTCGTCATCCGCGGCCCGGAGTTCACAATACGCTTGGGCAAGGAGGCAAAAGGGGGGATTACTTCCCTGGTGGACAATTCGTCCGGGCAAGAATTCGCCGTGAAGGATGCGCCTGCACCTCTGTTCCAAATTGCCGTGTCGCCACGGGGAAAATCGGTAGAAAAACTCGTTTGGCTATCGAGCCGGGATGCGGAGACCGTCGAGTATGTTGTGGAGAAGAACCGGGCAAGTCTGACGTTCAAGGCGATAGGGGGGCGGCGGGTTACTGCCGTCTGCGTGGTCAAGCTCAGTGCTGATGGGAAACTTGCGCTCTGGAGCTTTCGCGTCGAGAGCGAGGAGGCATTGATCCTGGAGGACGTGGAGTATCCCGTCATTGCACTTCGGGCGCCTCTGGGTGGCAATGGCGAGAGCGACGCCTTCGTCTATGGCCTGAGCATGGGCGGGGTGTTTCAGCAACCGCACCGGTGGCCGCTGGGGAAGTGGGTCGCTGCGCGGCAGCCGAGCGTCCTCGCTGCGCAATTCGGGTGCTACTACGACGCACGGGCCGGGGTCTATACCGCCACCCGGGACACCAAAGGCTATCCGAAGTCCTTGGGTATGCGGCGAACGAAGACCGGTGTTGAACTGTTCTGGCGCCATCATGGGTTCCACGATCTCTCGAAGCCATTCAAGCTGGCATACCCCATTGGGCAAGGAACTTTCCGGTCTCCCAAGGCAGAGAGGCCGACGGACTGGCGCGATGCGGCGGACATCTACAAGGCATGGGCCTTGAAGCAGCCCTGGTGCAAGCGCACATTGGCCCGGCGAGATGATTTGCCGAATTGGCTGCGGCAGGGGCCGATGATGGTCCGCTTCGGCCGCCATTGGTTGGGGCGCCCGGAGCGCATCGAAGGGTGGCTGAAGGATTATTATGCCAAATACTTTCCGAACGTTCCTCTGATCGTCGCCTTCTGGGGGTGGGAGGGCATTGGTTCCTGGGTCTCGCCCAAGTACTTCCCACCCTATCCCTCGGAAAATGGATTTCGCAAATACGTAGATGCAGTCCATGCAGCCGGCGGGCACACCTTCTTCTGGCCGTCGGGTTATCAGTGGGCCCTGACATATCAGAAACGAGATGACGACACGTTCGAGTATGACGGTCGGGAGTGGTATGCCCGAGAAGGCAAGTCGCACACAATCATCACCCGCAACGGTTCGCCCTACATCCGCAAGTATCGCTGGCTGCGCGGTGGCGAGAACGCGACATTGTGCCGCGGTGATGCGTGGACACGAAACTGGCTTAACAACATTGCGGTCGAGTTGGCCAAGCGCGGCGGAGATATGATCCAGGTGGACCAGGTCGTCAGCGGAGGGATGCCCGGCGGCGGCAATTGCTTCAGCGCACAGCATGGCCATCCCCCGGGACCGGGACTGTGGGATGCCGAGGCGTTCCATGAACAGCTCCGCACGATGCGCGACGTGTGCAAGGCCGTCAACCGTGACATCATCGTCGGCTTCGAGCAGCCGCAAGAGTTGTTTAACCAGGAGATCGGCATCCAAGATTACCGCGACTGGCAGGTGGTCTGGAAGCCAATGGCCCCCGGTCACACGCCGGCGTCCGTCTTCAGCTACCTGTATCACGAGTTCGTGCCGTGCTTCCAGAGCAACCCGCGCCGAAACGACAAACGGATGATGGCCTACTGCCTGGTGAATGGACAGGTTCCTCACATCGTGCCACACTGGCCGGTGTACCCCGCCCCCCTCCTGAAGAACGGTGGATTCGAGGTGTGGGAGGAAAACGTTCCCGAAGGTTGGCAGCACGTGAAGGGCTGGAAGGACAAGAAATTTGAGGGGGTTCCCTACTGCGATGAAAAGGTCAAGCATGGGGGCCGGTTCAGCCTGCGTCTCGAATGCAGGAAAGAAGATGGCATCACGCAG
The DNA here is from genome assembly GCA_013152475.1 of Planctomycetota bacterium. Lineage (GTDB taxonomy): Bacteria > Planctomycetota > Brocadiia > JAADGH01 > JAADGH01 > JAADGH01. Next base: position 25,060 of record JAADGH010000239.1, on the reverse strand, counting down.
GTGTCGCAGAACGTTCCGATTGGCGACGGCGCCTTGGAGGTCGGCAAGCGATATCGCCTGAGTCTGTGGTTCAAGGCGGAGAATCTTCCCAAGCCTAACGCCATCCCGTTCGCCGCCCTGACGAGACAGTTGAAGTCGAAGGGTGGAGGCAAGATCACGGTGATGCAGTGCGATGAGTGGCGCCGTGGCGAGGCCGAGTTTACAGTCCCGGAGGGTGCCGACTTTCTCCGCATCATGCTCAACATTGTCGGCCCGTGCAAGATATGGATCGATGATATTGCGCTGGAGGAACAGACGGGAGACGGCGAGTGGCGGCCTGTTATGACGAAGGGGGTTCCTGCCGATCACGACCTGGCAGTGCAATGGGTCGAGCTGTTCCATGGAAAGGGCCGTTCCTATCTTCTCCTGGGCCGCATGTTGCATCCCCCGAAGCTCGACTGTGGTGAAGTGAACATATCCAAAGAGCGGACGCTGCCGGCAATCCTTCACAATGCCTATTGCGCCCCCGACGGGAGCGAGGCCGTGGTTCTGGTGAATATCACCGATGTGGCGCAGCGCGGCAAACTCGCATGGGCAGGGCAAACGATCGATTTGAGCCTGAAACCGTGGGAAGTCAGGTTGATCGAAAAGTAGGCGTATCGTACTATTGGATGTGACCAGCGTTACGACACACCCCGGAAAAACACAATAGGGCTTGGGAACCTGAGAGTATTCTTTCGCGTCTAACCAACTACAGGTGGTCACCGCATCAAGGAAAGGAGAAGGGCCATGAGACGAGTGTGGAGTGCAGTGATTGTCGGCGTTGTCGTCTGGGTCGGGGTCGTCGCTGCCGATCCATCATTGACGATCTACAACCAGAACTTCGCTGTGGTCAGGGACACGATCCCCCTCGATCTGCGGCAGGGAGTCAATCGCCTGAAGTTCACAGAGACCACCGCGCACCTGGAGCCGGACTCGGTCATTCTCCGCGATCCGACGGGCAAACGTGCATTGCAGATATTGGAACAGAACTACCGCGCCGATCCGATCTCGCAAGCGCTGCTGCTCTCTCTCTATGAAGGAAAGACCATCGAGTTCCAGATCGGCGTCGGCGAGAATGCAAAGATTGTGAAGGGGAAAATTGTGCGATCGGGATATGTCCCGCATCAGACGGGCCTGCGCCGGTATGGTAGCCAGTACTACCAGCGCCAGATGGCCTATGCCCGGGGTGCGTCGGGCCAGCCGATCATCGAGGTGAACGGCAAGCTCCGTTTCCAACTCCCCGGGACGCCGCTCTTCCCGGCGTTGGGCGATGACACGATCCTCAAGCCGACGCTCCAGTGGGTCATCGAGACAGATCACGCGGGCAAGTTCGATGCGGAGCTGTGCTATGTCACGGGGGGCATGAGCTGGGAGGCGGACTACAACGTTGTCTCCCCTGAGAAGAGCGATATTCTCGATATCGTCGGTTGGGTGACGATGGACAACCAGAGCGGGAAGGTGTTTAAGAATGCGAAAATCAAGTTGATGGCGGGGGACGTGAGCAAGATTCAACCGGGAGCCCAGTACGGCGGTGGACTGCTGAGAAGCCGTATGGCTGATAAGGCGATGATGCCGCCGGTATCGGAGAAGGCGTTCGATGAGTACCACCTCTATACATTGGCCAGACGTACAACCCTCCGAGATCGAGAGACGAAGCAGGTTGAGTTCGTCCGTGCGTCGGGCGTAACATCCCAAAGACTATATGTTTACGATGGTGCGAAGATCAACTGGAATCGCTATCGTGGCTGGTCAGCGGACAGCATTCGCCGCAATCGCGAATATGGCACGGTGTGCAACCCGAAGGTCTGGGTCATGCGCGAGTTCAAGAACACCAAAGAGAACCACCTCGGCATCGCCCTCCCGCGCGGGCGGGTGCGCTTCTACCGGCGCGACGCCGACGGGCAGTTGGAGTTCACCGGCGAGAACATCATCGACCACACCCCGCGCGATGAGAAAGTGCGCGTCTATACGGGCAACGCCTTCGACATCATCGGCGAGCGGCGGCAGACGAATTACAAGATCGATACGGCCCGATGCTGGCTGGATGAGTCATTTGAGATCACTGTGCGCAATCACAAAGCCGAAAACGTCGAGGTGCGCGTGGTCGAACATCTCTACCGCTGGATCAACTGGGAAATCACAGAGAAGTCGCACGAGTTTACGAAGACCGACGCGCGCACAGCGGAGTTCCGCATCCAGATTCCACCGGACGGCATAGAGACAGTTATCTATACCGTGCATTACACATGGTAGCTTGGCGCGGCACAGGAGGGCATTGCTTCTTCCTCGGGTCTATTTGACTCCGGTCAACGTGGCCAATGTCCCGCCAAAAACATCATCCTCCTGTTCGGGGGTTAGCCCGAGGGAGTGGATCACATCCAATTCGGATCGATACCGATAGGCGTCCGCGGGTGTGCCTTCCATATGCGGCCAGTCGAGGCCGAAGATACACCCCTTCGATCCGGCCTCCTGGATGGTGTCGGCCACGAGTTGCCGGTGCTGCGGTTTGGCCAGGCCGGTGAGACCGGCATAGACGCCGCTGTCCTTCCACCGGGCGCTGTGGTTGTGGATAACGGCGAGGGCCTGATCGAAGAAACCTCGCCCGATCCCGCCCGATGCCCCCATGTGTTCGATGATCACGCACAGCTTCGGGTGCCTGGCCATGATGTTGTCGATGAGCAAGGGTTGATAGTCCTCCAGACGACCGCCATGCACGCCGGTATGGAACAGAACAAAGACACCGAGTTCCGCGGCCAGGGCATAGAAATCATCGCACGCCGTGTCGTCGATACGAAAGCCCATAACTGGGGGATGGGCCTTCACGCCAACGAATCCCTTGGCGAGGTATTCCTCGAGCAAGGCGCACGCGCCCGGCGCCTTCGGCGAAACGGTGACCGCACCGTATATATTTGGATAGTCCTGAAGGTTGCGGTGGAGCCACGCGTTGATCTCCTCGCCCGCCAGGAGTTCCTTCGTTTTTGGACCCCAGAACGGTGCAAAGGCGATGGTCTTCTCGATCTGGTGCAGCTTCATGAACTTGTCGAGCTCGGGCAGTGTGCCGAGCTCCGGCCTGCCGGGGAACGCGCCGTGGGGGAAGATATGGCAGTGGTTCAGGTACATTGTGGATCTCCTTACCAAGTTGTCAATGCGCCATTCTAATGTCCTGCATTCGCTCTGTCCAGTGTGGACCGGACAAATGGTTGCCTGCCTCGACGATTTTTCTTTTCCCGTAAAGACGGTTTTGAAATAGAATAAGAAGCAGACAGGAGTCAGGCCGATCCCGGGAGGCGAGGCATTGTTTGCCCATACCATTGAACTGGACAAGCCACGCAGAAGCGGGCCGACTCCCTTGGATAAATCCCATCCCGGACGGGTGAAGCAATGACACCGTGCAGGAACAAGGAACAAGGCGACATCCGAACCACGGTGGCTGCGCTGCTCCTGTCCGACGATCCCGAACAGGTCCTCGACGATCTCCAGCGCCTGCCCACGCGTTCCGTCATTCAAGCCTTGCTGGCTTTATTGTGCGAAAAGAACGACCGGTTGCGTACGCCAGCCATCGTGGCGATGGGAAAGATCGTGTCCATGCTGGCCGAAGAGAGCATGGAAAGGGCGCGGACGATCATGCGCCGTTTGATGTGGTCGCTGAACGACGAGTCGGGCGGGATCGGGTGGGGCGCTCCGGAGGCGATGGCCGAGATCATGGCCAACCACAAGGGCCTCGCCGACGAGTTTGCTCATGTCCTGGTGTCCTTCATCAACCCCGCGGGGAACTATCTGGAGTACCCTCCGCTTCAGCGGGGGGCGCTTTGGGGCATCAGGCGTCTGGCGGAGGTCCATCCCGCCCGGGTGCAAGAGGCGGCGCCGTTTCTTGATGCGTTGCAAAGGTCGCAGGACCCCCAAGTCAGGGACATGGCCGCTTTGGCCCTGCGGACACTGCAAAAGAAGTGAGAATTTTTTTCGCGACTTGAACTTTGCGGGCAATTCGAGTATACTACCTACAGTTAGCGAGTAGTTTCATGCCGGATGTCCTCTGACGACCTGATGGAATCCAGAAAGAAAAAAACCGACCGAGTCCTGTGCGTTCTGGACGAGTGGCCGGAGATAGATCGAAGAAAAAAGATACCCACGGCCGAGTTTCAACAGCGCAGGAAGCAAGTATGGGAGACCATCAGTCAGGCCCCGTACGAGGCGGAAGTGGGTTTTGTGTTTTCCGACGAGCACTACTCGGGGGACGTTCCCTACCTCTTCGGCAATACCAATGCCGCTATCGAGCAAGTGGCTGGGGCCGAGAACAAGTCCGGCATCATCGCCGGGTTCGAGGGGGTCTATGTCGCAGGCCAGTTAGCCGAGCACGGGGGGACGGTCGTCTATCCCACAGAGTCCCTGCAACTTGCCGATGAGAACGGCAAAGAAGAGGCCGAGCCGGGAAAACTCCCGATCCGCGTGCAGGAGTTGATTTTAAACGGCAATTGAATATCGCTTTGGGCGGTCCCCGTTGACAGTGTGTCCCCCCCCCTTGCCTCTCGGGGGCGCTTGAGGGGAGAGGTGACCGCCCATTTCTTTTCCATGCCGCCCGCACTGCTCGTGTGCCTTCTCCCATTGTTGACCTCCTCATACTCAAGGGGTATAATCCCGGCACGACAGAATCGCCCGTGTGTTTCTCTCACCTGTCTCTACCGTTGTGGAAAGCGAGGTGCGCGGATGGGACGTGCAAAACGAACCGGCAACATCATGGAAGAAATGACCGTCAAGGACATGATTCACGCCCTGAAAAAGACGAAGACGGCTCTCCTGGCGTCCGGAGGTACGGAACAGCATGGCTACCATTTGCCTCTCTCGACGGATTACCTTGCCGCCTACGAGATCGCGAAGGAGGTCTCCCGCCGAACGGGCTGTCTTGCGCCGCCGCCGCTCTGCTACAGCTATTCCGGCGGCAAGCTGCTGGGGACCACCGACATCTCACCGCAAACCACCACGCAGATGATCGTGGAGATCGGCCTCTCCTTGGCCGAACAGGGAGTCAGGAACATCATTATCTTCGCCGGCCACTGCGGCACGGAACATCTGAACGCATGCAAGGAGGCCGGGTACCGCATCATGGAGCAGGCCCGCGGCACGCAGGCGGCGTTTTGTCCGGCATTGTCCCTTTCCAAGGCATGGAAGGAGCTTCTCGCGGGGGGTGGCGAGCACGCGGGGGAGGGGGAGACGAGCCTCATGCTTCACATCTGCCCCGATCTCGTCCGGGATGTTCGTCCTTTCGACACCCCGGAGACACGCGGAACCCTCCAACCCAAAAAACCGAAGTCACCGGCCTACTATAGGGACGAATTCATCCTCAAGCGGCGGCCAAAACACAAGCCCGAACGCGAAGCGCCGTACAAATACGGTGTCCCAAACGACGGCGGCCTCCGCGCGACAAAAAAGTTCGGCCGGGTGTTGTTCGAGGAGATGGTCGAGACACTGGCCAGCCTTGTCCGAAGGATGGAACGAGAGACCAAACGAGGGCGCACGTGAGCAAGGCGTGGACGTACTGCAAGTTTGGGCGGACACTATCACTCGCGTGCATTCTCCTCTTGGCCGTCGACTGTATGGGGCAGACACGAAGACGGCTCTGCGGCGAGTGCTTTGCGCCGGGCGATCCGCGATGGAAATACTGCACTCGATGCGGGGGAGTCTTGGTCAACCTGAGCCGTCCGGAACCCAGGCCGCCGCGATTGCTCCATGGAGGACGGAAGTATGACCTGCGTTACAGGCCGGAGAAAGGTGAAACGCTCACCTTCCGCATCAATTCTGTGTTCGAGTTTTCCGGTCCGGCCTCCGTGCTGTCGATCCCCGCGAAGCGGCAGTTGGACGTGGAACTGGTCCAATCCATTGCTGAAAAAACCGGGGAAGGGTTCCAATTTGAGATGCGGCGCAGGCTGCGAGGTCTGATCGAGGAGAAAAAGGACATCACAGCCGAACATGCCGAGTCGTTTGGCAACATGAAGATCAAGGCGTACGCCACGGACAAAGGGGGCATCGTGGCGGGGTCGGTCGTTGCCGAAGGTGTCGAGCGTCCCGAGGACATCCTTGCCCAGGTCATCATTCCCTTGCCCAAGAAGTCGGTTGCGAGGAAGGATGCCTGGTTGGCGACCGGGGTTCTGGCGGCAGGGGGGTGCAACGCACTTCTGCCGAGGGAACTGCGCTCGCCTACTGCCCGTGCAAGTGGGCGATTCGTCCTGGCGGATTTGGTCTCCAGGAGAAAAGAAACGTGCGCGCGACTCGTGGGGCATTTTACCATCCACGCGACCAAGCGCATAACACTTGCCGAAAAGGACGCAGCGCTCGACAGCAAAGCCGAGTTCGAGTACGTCGCCTATTTTGCTGTGTCCAAGGGATATATCGTCGAGGTGGAAGCGACCGGATACCTTGCGACCACAGTCAGTGTGGGCAAGAATACATCTACTGTAACCGGGAAGATTCGGCATTGGACACAGGTAAGACGTCAGCCGCAACGGTGAACGGTGTTTGCAAAAGGTAAACGCCAGTTACGTTTTTCGGGCGAGGGGAATGCGGACCTCGGTAGTGCAGCTTTTCTCGTCTGGTCCTAAGTGCCTGTCGCAACGGATGTTCCAACTCTATTTTCCTATTCCTTTTCGAGGCGGCACGGCCATTGCTTTACCCTATGCAGACGTGATAAGGAAAACGGGGTATGAAAGCAACCTCGAAAGGGGATAGAAAAGCTGAGGCGAAAGAAGGCAGACAACTAACCGACTCCCAACCAACGCTCCTGTTCCAACCGATGGGGCAAACGAGATGGCGGCTACCGAAAGGCGGCCGCCTCTCGCTTTGGGAGTTACGCGGTCTCCGCGAACCACCTGTCGTATAGATTCTCGATGTCCCGGCCAACCACAGGATGCGTTTTTCCTCGACAGCGCATCAAGAGTTATAGAACGCTCCCTGTCTTGTTATCTGTCCCCTTCCGCGTGGGGAAGGAACGTCACCTTTCCGCAGCGTCCTTCATCGGCCAGGTGGAGGGCCTCGGGGGCATCATCAAGAGCGAAGCGATGCGTTACCGCCGGTTCGAATGAGGTTCCACTGACGGTAAGGAAGCGTGCCAGGTCCCATATCCATCCAAGGCGAAAGACAACGGACCCGATGAGGGTGCACGCCTTGCCATGGATCTCGGAAGGATTGATCACCTTGTCCGTGCCGCCGACTCCGACGATGGCGATCTTCCCGAGACGGCGGATACTGGGGATAAGGCATTGCCGGGCCGGCGTCGCGCCGGATGTCTCGATGATGTAATCCACGCCGTCCCCTCGGAACGGTACGCGGCTGAAGTCCTTGATCGCGGCGACGACACCATCCTTGCTTCCGTCCATGACCGCATCCGCGCCGCATGTCGTGCCGAGTTGCAGGCGTTCGGGAAGGATGTCGATACCGACAACGCGTGCGCCCAGGGCTTTTCCCAGGATCACACAGCTCAGCCCCACCGGCCCCAGGCCGAAGACGGCAAGGCTCTCGTAGGGTCGCACGCCCAAGCGCCGAAGGGCGCCATAGGCGGTTCCGCCCACGCAGGCCATGAAGGCCCCGTCGATGAAGCTCACAGGGTCCGGCAGCGGGATGCAGTTGCGTTCCACCGCAACGGTGTACTCGGCAAAGGACCCCGGTATCGAAACGCCGAACAGCTTCTTGCCGCCGGAACATGCGACCACCTCGCCCTCGGCGCACTCCGGGCACTTGCCACAGCCGACGTGGTGGTGGACCGTGACGCGATCTCCTGGTTTGAGCCGGCTCACGTCCGGACCGGCGGCCTCCACGACGCCGCACGGCTCATGTCCTCGGATTTGATCCGAGGGTTCCTTGCCTCGATAGACGTGTAGGTCCGAGCCGCAGATACCCGTTGCCTCCACGCGGATCAATACCTCCCCGCGACCGGGTACGGGCTTTGGGAAGTCACGGGTCTCGCACTGCCGATTGCCGAGAAAGACAATTCCTTTCACGTGTTATCTCCTCGCTGTGCTCAAAGTGGTCGATTCGCTGTGGGATTGATGATATAATTCCCCGGCGGAATGTCAACGATTTCTCCGGAAAGAAAGGTTTCACATGAACATCATTTTGATTGTGCTTGATACTCTGCGCCAGGATGTGTGCGGCTGCTACGGCAGTAGTCTTGGCGCGACACCCACGATTGACGCCCTCGCAAAGGAATCCGCGAAGCTGACCCATTGTCTGCCGGCCAGTTTCCCCACCGGTCCCATGCGCAAAGATTTGCATTTTGGCCGATACACGTTTCCCTATCATTCCTGGCGGACGCCGGTGGGCGAGGAGGAGGTGTCGATCGGTCAAGTGGCATCGAAAGAGGGGTATCGCGTGGGGATGGTGTCCGACGTGCGCAACTCCCAATTCCCGTATCGCATTGAGGACTACAACCTCGTTGACTGCCGGACCTATACCCCGGAGACGATGCCCGATTGGCGGAAGATGAAACTCCCGGCGAAGGCATCCAAGCTCCGGACACCTGTCCAGCGCCTCAAGACTCTCTTGGCCCACCGGGCGTCGTTCAATAGCGAGGAGGAACACTGCTGCGCCCGCGTCTTTCGGGAGGCGCATCGATGGATCGAGGAAAAAGGCCACGGTAAGAAGCCGTTCCTTCTTTTTGTGGACTCCTTCGACCCGCACGAACCGTGGAACGCGCCGCAGTGCTATGTGGACCTGTTCGATCCCGGTTACAAGGGAGATGCGCTTTTCGAGCCGGCGTATGCTCGGGCCGACTTTGCGACTGCGCGCGAGATCAGGCACATGAAGGCCCTCTACGCAGCGAAGGTCGCCTTGGTGGACAAATGGTTGGGATATTTCCTGGAAGGGGTCCGTCGCATGGGACTGTGGAACGACACCGCCATCCTCCTCACCAGCGACCACGGGTTCTACCATGGCGAGCACGGCCTGATCGGCAAGATGGAGCTATCCAAGAAGGACAGTCGGCCCACGCGACGCTGGCCGCTGTATGACACGATTATGCGCGTGCCGCTGCTCATCAGAGTCCCTGGACTCAGGCCCCGGACGAGCCATGCCTTGTGTCAGCCGCCGGACATTGCGGCGACGGTTGTAAATCTCGCCGGTGGAAAGACACCGAAACGGTGGCATGGGCAGTCGCTCGCTCCGGTTCTCAAGGGCAAATCCAACCGCCTGCGCACATGGACACTCAGCTCGTTCACGTTTGAGGACGAGGCCGAGCTGCGAACGCCGACCTGTTTCCGGACAGGCCGATACCTCTACGTTTACGGCGGGGACGAATGGCCCCACGAGCTGTTTGACATCAGGAATGACCCGGACCAAAAGGTGAACATCATCAAGAAGCAGACCGCTGTGGCGAATCAACTTCACAGTCGGTTTCTAACCGCATTGGGAGAGATCGAAGCGAGGCCGGAGAGCATCGCCTTGCGTGAGGACTTCATGCAACCGCCCCGGGACGTTTTGGACGCGAGGGCGACCATCTAATCGCGGCCTGATTCCGGGCCGCAGGAGACGTTGTCGAGATAAAAAACGGTGTAGTCGTCCGCGTTGCTCATGATGACAACCCGCTCCAGACGATTAAACTCGGATCGAACATAAGGCGCCTCGAACGTTTGCGGTTCTTGCCCCGGGACGTGAATGCTGAGCTTGTAGGTTGAAACCGCGTCCTCACCAAGAGTCATCAGGACCTCGATGCTGAACCACGTATCCAATGGTACTCTCATCAGGACCTGCCTGCCAGCGGATAGTTCTCCCTTGGCATCGATCGACAGATGCGGTCCGCTGAAGTACTCTTTGTCTCCCGTCTCACTATACTGACGGAAGTCCATACCCACCTGCGGTGGATGCTGACTGCTCAGCCGCAGATCGCAGGCGAAGCGAATCTCCCCCGTTTTATATGCAAACGCGTAAAAGATACGCGGTTCCCACCGATGAGGCAGCCCGGCCCGGTCCACGATCTTCAGACTGTGCTTCCCGCTGGCTGCGGTTTCATCTGTGATGTGGAAGCATCGGGTCGCCCCGCGCGGGCTGAGGTCGCCGCGCCGAGGGAGTCGGCCCACCGGTTCCATGTCAAAATCCTCGTGCAGAGGACGGGGTGGGGCGGAATAGAAGACGGGTGTTTCACGGATCAGAGTCCCTTCGATTCGGAGCGGCCAGCAGGCGCGGTCCGGCGCTTCGTAGCATCCGATTCGTTCCACGGGGATCTTCTTGAAGCCGAGCTTCCAGGCAGGAGAATCGGACTTCGGAAGATAGTCGCCGGTGTTGGGGTTTTCGAAGAGCGGATCGGTGTTGAGCGATCCCTTTGGCAGGCCAGTATCCATCCATGCCTTCCATCCCTCAATGATGTTTTTCCCTCCCAGGCCCACCTGGATCGGTGTGCTGCCCGTCCACACAAGATTGTTCTTCCATGCCACCGAACCGTCGATCCATTTGCCGCATCGGTAGAGGAATGCCTCCTTGTTCGTGTAGTAAAAGATATTCCGTTTTACTTGATTACCGGAGACGGGGTGTTGACGAATCGGGTTGTTCTCGAATTGGTAAAGCCCGCCATCGACGACGATGTTGTTCTCCATGATGTTGTCGCTTCCGCCGTGGAAGTGAACGCCGCCGCGCCCGCAGCGCACGATGATATTGCCGTAAACCGTCGTGCCGCAGGTGAAGTCGTCGAGATATACCCCCCAAGAGAAGTAAGGCGACTCGAAGGTGTAGGTCGATCTGGGATACCCATACCCAACGGTGTCGAAGATTTTGTTGAAGCGGATGACATTGCCCCGGATGGTCAGGTTGCGCTGGCACATGCGGATCGCGCCGCCGTCGCAGGTCTCCAGCATGGTGTGGTGGATGTCGTTCAGCTCCACGACGTTATCGATGCCCTTGATGTAGATGGCATTGCGGGGCACGTCATGGAGTGTGTTGCGCCGAGCCACATTTTTCTCGCCCCAGAGATTGATACATGCGCAGTCCTTGTCGAAAAGGCCGCTGTTGTAGACATGGTTGTTCTCGGCGACATTGCCTGTGCCATAGAGGAAGATGCCGTCGGAACCGACGGACCAGACATCATTCCCGATCACGCGGCATTCCTGGCACGGATCGTTGAAGAGAATGTTTTGGCCGCCTCCACCCACACCGCCGGAGTACCCTGTGGCTGGCGTGACGCGGGGGTTGCCCACTTCCTCGTGTGCACTCGCGACACCGCCAAGGTTGATACCGACGTTGCCGATGTTGGTGATACGGTTGCCAACGACGGAGCAATGCCGTGCACCCACAAGGCGGATAGCATTCTGCCGGGCGCATTCCATGCGGAAACCCTTGAACGTCAGGCGCTCGACGGGGATGAGGGGCGGAGCGTCATCGGGCAGGGGGCAATCCGCACGCGAACCGCGATAGCGGACGTTGAGGTACTCGTGTGGGTACGGGATCGTTCCCTTGAGTTCGATCAGGTTGTCGAGAAGAGGCACGGCGACATCACCATCGGTCATTTCCCCGTTGGGTGGATAGAAGTAGAGGACACCGTTCTTCCGGTCCAGATACCATTCCCCCGGTTGATCCAGTGCGCCGAGGACATTCTGGATGAAGAAGCGATTCGCCGGTTCGTAATCCCGGCGAACGCGGCGGGTTGTGATGAGGTAACGCTCCTTGTCAACATCCAGAATAGGCGCAATCGCAAAATTCCAGCCGCCACCAAACACGGTAAAGACTTCCGCCTGAGAGAGGTCGCCCCAGTTGCCAAAAGGGATGGAGCCTTTCTTGTAGGTGAACTGTTGGCCCCGTTTGAAGCCGCGGTCGGCCACGTACAGGAACCCTCCCGTGCGGGGGTGTTCCGGGTCGAAGTTCGGATAGCGTGCAAGCACCTGCCGCTTGTCTTTGTAGAATAGCTGATGGAATGACACGCCATCCAAGCCCTGCGCCTTGAGGTCCGTCTGCATGATCCCATCGCGCCACGGTTTCCATCCGGTTACCATATGTCCGCCGCGAAGGACCACTGTTTCGCCCGGATAGGCCTGATAGGTGATGGGGTATTCTTTCGTGCCGCTGTCTTGCTGTGCAAAGAGGAGCGTTTGGTCCAGATCATATACACCCTTGCGAACCATGACGGTGACGGGTTGCTTGAGGCCGGTCGCCTTGAGTTGCCGGATGGCATCGCGTGCGCGAGCGATGGTCGCGAAGGGCCCGTCGGTTTTCGCATCGTTCGGGGAGGCAAGTTTTCCCGACCATTCGTCGTTGCCATTCTTGCCGACATAGAAGGTGGTCATATCGTGCTCCTGTCCGGTTGCGGGGAAGGTCAGAAGGATCCCGACAATGAGCAAAATGGCTTTTCGTTTCATGCATCTGTTCCTTTGGTGGAAGGGGGCAGCTCGAACACATCCCCATCATGCGCGATGTCGAAGGGGTAGGGCAGGGGGGATAGGATTTCTCTGAGCGTCCGTTCGCCGTCACCGTGCCAGGGGTTGTGGATGTGGGTAAAGACGAGGCGGTGGATGGGGCAGTCCATGAGGATCGGCAGGGCGGCCTCGGGTTGGAAGTGGGTCATCTCGCAGAAGCAGAGGTCGAAGGGCTCCTCACGGATGATCTCCGGGAAGTCGCTGAAGTCGCCCTTCAGGTCGCCGGTGAAGATGGCGCGCTTGCCTTCCGTCTCGATGATGTACCCGCAGCTGAACACGTTACCGGCGTTTTCCATGTGCCGCGTTGGGACGGCACTGACCGTGACCCTGTCGTCGGCATAGACCTGCCCCGGCTTCGATACATTTGTGGAGATCAACGGCGACGGCCACTTCAGGTGCATCGCCTTGAGCCACGCGCCGAGTGCGGGATAGGCCTTGGCCTCGGGAAAGAAGATGTCGGTGTGCTGGCCCTCCTTTGGATATTTCAGGAGCATCTTGATGAGGGTCGTAATGCCCGCGACATGGTCGCCGTGCATGTGCGTCACGAAGACCGCTTTGATTCTCGCGAAATCCTTGTCGGCTCGGACGAGCAGTGCGTCAACCGGGGCGCCGGCGTCAATCAGGTAATGGACCTCACCGATTTCGATCAGGTTCGACGAATTGAACCGGCAGTACGTCGGGTCGCCGTGGCTGGTTCCAAGGGTGGTGATACGCATCGGACGTCCTACTTTTGTTTCCCCGGCTTGGCGCCGTGTTTGGTGAGAAGCGCGATAATGTCTTTGTCTTGCTTTTTGTTCGCAATATCGAGGGGAGTCAGGCCGTTGCGGGTCGCCGCGTTGATGTCTGCCTTGTTCTCGATGAGAATCTTGGCGAGAGTTACATTTCCCCTCACGGCGCATTCGTGGAGGGGTGTCCAGCCGTATGTCTGCTTGGCGTTTACGTCTGCCCCCTTTGCGATAAGGGCCCTGGCAACATCCGTGCGGCCGTACCGGACGGCCCAGTAGAGCGGCGTTACGCCGTAGGGGTCCTTCGTGTTCACGTTGGCGCCCTTCGCAACGAGAAGCAGCGCGATGTCCATTCGGTTGCCGAGCGTTGCCAGGAGCAGGGGGGTCATGCCGCCGGCTTTCGCATTGACGTTGGCCCCTTTGGCGATCAGGAGACCGGCTACGTCCGTCTTTCCGGACTTGATGGCGACGTGAAGCGGCGTCTTTCCTGTCTTGTTTTTGGCGTTAACGTCCGCGCCTTTCGCAATAAGGTGCGCTGCCATATCTTTGTGGCCCCAGAAGGCCGCCTTGTGCAATGGCGTCTCGTCGCTTTTGTCCCTCGCATTGACATTAATGCCCTCGCCCAAGAGCGCATCAACCCGCTCGGTGTTCTGTGTGCGAACGGCCTCGAACAATTGGTCCTGGGTTGCACAGCCAAACAGGAACAGCAATGGAACGATACCGACCAGGAAGCGCTGCATTTTGCTTCTCCTCAGAAAAAATCCCGAATTCATGTAGGGTCTATTCTGCACTCTCGATCCATCGCTTTGGATTGACGGCGATGTGCTTCTCCAGAAGCTCGTTCAGTTCCTCCACGACGTTCGGATGGTCGTCGACGAGATTGTCCACCTCATGGGGATTGCTCTGGAGGTCATATAACTCCAATTGTGGCAAGGCGTTGTGATAGTCGAAGCGATCCTGGAGTGTTCGATCCGGGTCACTCCGGAAAGGCGGCGCCCCAAGCATCATGCAATCCACCTTCTCCAGGTCGTCCTCCAGAACGGCCTTCCCACGCCGAATCAACTTGTGCTTCGGCGTGCGCACGGCCAGCTCGGCCACGCGCCAGAGGCCCTTCTGCGGCACACCCGTGCCGGTCATGAACAAATGGTCGTGGATGGGGGCGGCCTTTCCCTGAAGCATGGGCAGCCAGCTTGCGCCTTCGATGCCTTCTGGTGGTTTCTCCCCAATCATATCGAAGATCGTAGGGAAGATGTCGATGGGGCTGATGAGATGGGGGATGCGGCAGGGGGGGTGGGTGTTGATCTCCGCTGCCGGTTTGACGACGAAAGGGACATGGACTGTGGACTGGTAGGTCTCGCGGTGCTCAAGGGGAGCGTTGTGTTCGTACATGTCCTCGCCGTGGTCGGCGGTGACGATGATCGTCGTATCGTCGTAGATGCCGAGAGACTTCAGCCTGTCGATCACCTTGCCGAAATGATGATCGCAGTAGCTGATGTCCCCGTCATAGAGGTCGATTCTCTCCCGGTGTTCCTCCGTCAGGTTGTCCGTCCAGCCCCAGAGGGGGACGTAGGTGCACCCATCGCGCGCCTGGCGCTCGTCCGGCGCCGGACCGTCCTGGTGGAGGGTGCGGTAGGGATCGGGTTGATTGTAGGGCTGGTGGGGGTCCCAGTAGTGGACGAATGTGTAGAAGTCGCGGTTCTTGTGCGCTTCCAGGAAGGGAATGAGACGGGCATTGATGTGCTCGGCGAGGACGGCGGCGCAGAAGTAGCTCTCCGGGTGCACCGTGTTGACGTAGTAGTCATTCCCGCGGACCATCCAGCGGGGCTGGCTGGGCCAGAGCATCAGGTTGTCGAACGCGGCGGTTAGATAACCAAAGCGTCGCCGAAGTTCATCGGCCAGGATGGGGATGTGGTCGTCGAGGGTATCGTCCCTCCGATTCGGATGATTGCAGAAGGTAGCGATAATATCGTGTGTGAATGGATACCGCCCCGTTACGTAACTTGTGAACGTCGGACCGGTGTGACCGGTGACGCTGGTGGCATTGTCAAAGACAAAACTCTCCTCCGCCATCTTGTCCAGATTCGGCGTTGTCTGGCGAGGGTATCCATAGCATGACGCATGGTTGGCCCGCATCGTGTCCCAAAAGAAAACGAGAAATTTCATCTCTCTCCTCGGTCCTGATTCTACTCCTGATCCTTTAGCGTCAACACCAATACATCACGCACATCCAGTTGGGAAAATGCTGACAAGACGCCACGGAGTGGACGAAGAAAACCAAGAAAACGACAAAGTGCGTCCGTATAGTACGAGTATTCACAGTTCTCCTGTGCCGTTCAGTTGGCGAAAAGGTGGGCAACCTTAAGGCGTAACTGACGTAGCCGTTGTTCCTGATTCTCGCTGAACGAGCCCTGCCGTTGGGCATAGGTGTCCATCCAGGCCATGAGACGCTCAATCTCTTCGCGATCGAACTCCGCATTATATCGTAACAACGTGCGATCGGTGGTGTCAACGGCGAACTGGAGACTTTGGTCTTGACACGGTAGGGGAGTGGCAGTAGAACTGTCCCGGTCTCAAATCTACTTTGGAGTGAAACACTGACGCGATGGACAAACTGAGAGTTGGCTTGATCGGATGCGGCGGACGTGGAAGGACCCATGCGGTAGGATACCAGCAATCGGATAGGGTACAGATGGTCGCGTGCGCCGACCCGTCCGGAACCGCGCGGCAGAGCATGGCGAAGGACTTTGGCATCCCAAATACCTATGCCGACTATACAGAAATGCTGGAGAAGGAGAATCTGGACATCGCCAGCATGGCGCTGTGGACCGGACTGCACCATGACGCGGTCATGGCGTGTGTGGATGCAAAGGTGAGGCTCATCAACGCCGAAAAGCCAATGGCGGAGACGTACGGTGATGCCAAAAAGATGCACGAGGCGTGTGAAAGGGCTGGGATTATGATGACCTTCAGCCACCAGCGCCGCTTTGGCCCAACGTTCTCCAAGGCGCGGGAATTGCTGAAGGACGGCGCCATCGGCGAACTCATTCGCATGGAGGGGTACTGCTCCAACCTGTTCGATTGGGGCACGCATTGGTTCGACATGATGTTTTTCTTCAACGATGACCTGCCCGCCGAATGGGTGATGGGTCAGATCGATATCATCGAGGATCGGACCGTATTCGGCACACCTATCGAGACGAATGGGTTGTCATATATTAAATGGTATAACGGTGTTACGGGATTACTTGTTACAGGCGATGACCACGGAAGCCGCTGCCAGAACCGGCTGGTCGGCACAGAAGGCATGATCGAGATCGGAGGGGGACTGCGCGTGTTCACTTCGAAGGGGAAGGGATGGGAGACGCCAGAGCTGAAACCATCGAAGCTGCCCGGCGCGGATACGACGCTCTATATTCTGGAGTCGATCGACTGCCTGTTGAGTGGCAAGGAGTCGATCCTGTCAAGTCGGAAGGCCCTTCAGGCCACAGAGCTGATCTTTGCGACCTATGAATCGGCGCGGCGTCGGGCGCGGGTTCATCTGCCATTGGATACGGAGGACTCGGCGCTCTTGACGATGCTGGAAGCCGAAGAGCTCACGATTCCGGACTGGCCGGCTCGGCTGACGCCCGAAGAGGAAGCCGAGGGCTTTGAATTGCTTTTCAACGGGAAAGACCTCGCCGGCTGGAAAGTGGTGGGGACCGAAGGGGCATGGAGCGTGCAGAAGGGGATCCTGACATGCGATGGCACGGGCAAGGGGTGGATTCGCCCGAAGGGGACATACACGGACTTCATCCTGCGCCTGGAGTACCGCATCAGTCCGCAGGGGAACAGCGGCGTCTTTCTCCGAACCAGTGAGGAGGGGCGGCCGGCGTATCAGGGGATGGAGATTCAGATTCTCGATGACCGCCGCGAACCGCCGAGTACCAAGTCGACAGGAGCGATCTATGACGCCGTCGCGCCGACTGCGAATGCCGGAAGCCCCGCGGGGAGGTGGAACAAGTTGGAGGCGTCCTGCGAGGGCCCTGTCGTGCGTGTTGTTCTGAACGGGAAAGAAGTGATCCAGTGTGACACCTCAAAGCACCCGGCCCTGAAAGACCGGTTAAAATCGGGCTTCATTGGCCTGCAAAACCATGCCAGCACGGTTGAATTCCGGGACGTTCGGCTAAAGGCGCTCCCGTGAGATCATTTTTTGACGTGACCGAATGCCGCGCCGTGTGGTAAACTAAAAGAAACGGTTCGTTACCTGCAAGGACACACTTCGAAGATATGTGCTATGCCTCAAGAGCGTGACGTGAACATCGGTATTCTGGCGGTGCAGGCGGGGCTGATCACCAGCGCCCAACTTGCCGAAGCCATAGAAGAAGTAAAACACTCCAAGGGCAAGGGGGAGGACATCACACTTCGCGATGTCCTCTCGCGCAAGGGATTCCTCACCGACGAACAGGCCGACGAACTGACCCAACGCGTGGATAAGACGAACATCCCGAAGAACGGTGTGGTCGATGACGGCACCGTGAAGATGACGCTGGAAGGCGATGTCCTGTATTCCGATGACCTCGGCGGCAAGCTCCTGGGCGGCGATTTCAAGATTGTGAAAAAGCTGGGCAGCGGGGGGATGGGGGCGGTTTACCTCGCCGAGCAGGTTAGCCTGCAGCGCAGGGTTGCCCTGAAGATGATCTCGCCCGAGGCCGCAGCGGACGAGGAATATGTGGCGCGGTTCAAGCGCGAGGCCATGTCGGCTGCGCAGTTGGTGCACCCCAACATCGTGCAGGTCCACAGCATCGGCGAGCACCAGGGCATGTGGTATATCGCCATGGAGTGCGTGGAGGGGAACAGCGTTGGCGACATGCTGAAAGAACAGAGCCCGATGGACGTCACCATCGCGGCGAACTACATCGCACAAGCGCTCAAGGGCCTGGCGCGGGCGCACTCCCTCGGCATTATCCATCGCGACATCAAGCCGGATAATCTGATGGTGAGCGAGAACGGCGAGGTGAAAATCGCCGATTTCGGCCTGGCACGGATGAACACGTCGCAGGAGGTCTCCCTGACCATGAGTGGGGCGGTGATGGGGACGCCGCACTACATGAGCCCGCAGCAGGCCGAAGGCAAGGAGCTCAATCAACAGGCCGACATCTATTCGCTGGGGGCAACGTTCTATCACATGGTGACGGGGGTGACCCCGTTCACCGGCGACAGCGCAATGAGCATCCTCTACAAAGCAGGGACTGCGAAGGCCCAGGCGCCCCACAAACGGAACGCTCAGATACCCCTCGAGCTGTCCCGATTGATCGAGAAAATGATGGCGCGGGACCTGGCGGTCCGATATGCGACGTGTGAGGACGTGCTGAGGGACCTGAATGAGCTGGGCTACCTCGGCGAAACGCCCGCTGAGGTGCGCCGACGGCAGTCGATTCCCCTCATTGCAGGGGTTGCCGCGGTGGTTTTGATCATAGGCGTGCTGGGTGTTTATTTGGTGTTTCTTAACCAGAGAGGTAAACCGGGGCGCGAAGCAAAGCCGGCGCCCCTGCCAAGTAAAACACAGGCGCATGGGCCCGGTTCCGAGACCACTACGGGCAAAGGCAGGCCTAAGCCCGGTAAAAAGCATGATGGTCAGCCGGATAAGGTTGCTGGGGAATTGGGTTCCAAGCTGAAACCCGCAGCGCCTCCGTCCGAGCCAAAGCCTGCGCAGGTTGAACCCAAACCGGGGCGTGGCGCACCAAGGCCGAAATCGGATGTGGCGGTGCTTCCCGCGCCGAAGTCCAAGCCTTTGGCAAAGGTTGAACCGACTAAGCCGGTTGCGCCCTCGAAGCCGTCGCCGATCAAGGCGCCGGTGCTCCCCGCACTCCCGCAGGCCAAGAGAGTGATTACCGTGAAAGCCGGCGGGGGAGGGGACTTCGCGACATTGGCGGAGGCGGTGGCGTCCCTGCCGGCAGAGATCAAGGAACCCGTGCGGATCGATGTGCATCCAGGAGTCTATCAGGGGCCCATCAAGATCGGGGGGGATACAGGGGTGCTGGCGACGAAGAAGGGGGGAATCCATGTGCGGGCCGTGGAGGAGGGGCCTGTTGTGCTTAAGGCGGGAGCCGAGAAAAGCATGATGCTGATCAACCGAACGGATTTCGTCACGGTTGAGGGGATCATCTTTCAGGGCAGCGGGGGGTCCCGGGGGATCAATATCCTCCGCTCCAGTTTCTTTCGCATTCGGAGATGTGTCTTTGCCGACTGCGAGGAGGGGGTGTACTCCTATACGGCAAGTTCCGTACAAGAGAAGGGATACTGGGCGGAGTTTTCAGATTGTCTTTTTGTCGGAAACCAATATGCCATGGTGTTGAATGATGCCACGGAGATCATGATCCGGAACAATGTGTTCGTGAGCAATGCGAAAGCGGCGATCCGATTGTATCGCTTTCGCGGCAATATCTTGCTTAATATCTTTTCGATCCCCCAAGGTGGATGTGCCGTTCTGGTGGAAGGGGGCCAGAAGCTTACGGGAAGCAGTACATTCTCCACAAAGATGAACTACAATTGCTATGCGGGGAAAGGGGCTATTTATTCGTCCGGACCAGTACAGATCACCGAGATGGATCGCTGGCGGTTGCGATACAAGACGTTTGACGAAAGATCCTTTCGCGGTGAGCCGAACTTCAAGGACCCCAAGGCCGGCGACTTCCGCCTCTCAGACCGCAGCAAATGCAGGACCAACCTGCCGGAGGGTACGCCCATGGGCGCGCGCTGGGGGCCGAAGCAGTGGCAGACATACCTGGCGTGGTGGAAGGGACGAAAGAAGTGATCACGCTCTTGGGTGTCAAGGGGCCTGTCGAAGGCAAGACTTTCTTCCTCAAACGCTTTCCTTTCCAGATCGGACGGGACCCGAAGAGCGACCTCGTTCTGAACGAATCACATGTTTCCCTTCAGCACGCAATCGTTGTCAAGGAAGATAACGGGATATTTGTCGTCGATCTCGGCAGCACAAACGGCACCCTCGTGAACGGCAAGCAAACCCCTCGTGCTGCAGTCAAGGACGGGGACACGATACAGGTCGGAAGCAGCGCATTCCAAGTGGCAAGCGGAGGGTTTACGACAAGCAAGCTGGCCCGGACTCCGGCCGAGACACCGCCCATCGACGACACGGCCGAGACCAAGGCATTTGCGACATTGAAGGGGTTCGACCAGACGGCCTATCTCCAGCCGGGGGAGGACGTGGCGCAGCTCCGCAAGTCGCATGAGGCCCTTCGCATCCTCTACGGCGCCGACTCGATTATGGAGGATGTGCGGGATCTCGAGGCGACGCTGAGCAAGGTCATCGATCTGGTAGACGACGTCTTTGACGCAGACCGGGCGTTCCTTATGCTTATCGATCCGGAATCGGGGGAGCTGCGGTTCCAGACGGAACGCCCGAAGGACGCGGAGATTACCGTCTCTGCGACCATCAGCGCGCAGGTCCTCCGGGACCACGAGTCCGTGCTTTCACTGGATGCCATGTCCGACAGGCGTTTTGCCGCGGCACAGAGCATCATGAAACAGGGGGTGCGCTCCGTGATGTGCGTTCCTCTGAAGAGCGCCGACCGCATTTTGGGGATGATCTACATCGACAAGGCGTCGCAAGTCAATCGCTACGACGAAGACGACCTGAAGCTCCTTACCGCCATCGGTTCCAAAGCGGGCGTGGGGGTGGAGAATGCTCTCCTGTATCGAGACGTCCAGTCACTCTTCCTGAGCACGATCGATACAATCATCGACACCATTCGGGCCAAGGATGTCTACACCCGCGGCCATTCCGAACGGGTGCGGAATTACTCGGTGCTGCTGGGAAATGAACTGGGGCTGGATGCCAAGCAGATGCAGACGCTCAGGCTGGCCGCCGTCCTGCATGATGTCGGCAAGATCGGCATGCCCGATCGATTGCTCTACAACAAGGACGCGCTCAGGCCGGAGGAATATGAGGAGATCAAGGTTCACGCGGCCCAAGGTGCGGATTTGCTCAGCAAGATCGACCGTCTGAAGGATGTCGTTCCCATCGTGCGGCACCACCATGAGGCCCTCGATGGGAGCGGCTACCCCGACGGGCTGAAGGGAGATCAGATACCGTTGCTGAGCAAAATCATTGCCATCGCCGACACCTTCGACGCCTGTACAACGGACCGACCCTACCAGAAGGGGATGTCGGACGAACAGGCCATCGGGATACTTCGCAAGGTCTCGGGAAAACACCTCGATCCCGATCTCGTCGAGACCTTCATCCGTGCCCTGCAGCGGGACAGAGACACTCCGAAGGTGTGAGGCACTGTCCCTATCGGCCCAACCTATTCCACGATTCGCGTGCTCTCCTGTTCGACGATCGGTTCGCTCAACTCCTTGGCCGTGAGGGAACATTCAAACCGCGCGTCCTTCGGCGAGACCGCCCGCAGGATAATTCGATAGCTCGCCTTTCTTCCCGGCGGCAGGTTGTTCAGCGGTTGGCATACAAAACCGCTCTTATGACCCTCCACGGTGGTGGGACCTTCGCCGGAAACAAACTCCATCTCGCGAGGAAAAGACCCGGTCAACGTTACATTCGTGGCGGGACCTGTCCCCTGGTTCGTAATGTGAACGACATAATCCGCTTCGCTGCCGACCTCGACAGGATCGTACATATCATAGGCCTCGATCTTGAGGGCGGCAATGCCCTCGACCGATGTCACGGCCTCACCCTTGGCGAACAGCCCGCCGTCGGCAGACACACTCGCCGAATTCACGAACTTGCCGATCCGCTCGGCCTTTACAATGGCATTCACCGAGGCGCGCTCGCCGGCAGGCACTCCGAGGATGTTCCACGTGATTGTATTGGACGCCTGATCGTATGTCCCGTTGACGCCGGCTTCGAGGAAGCGAAAGCCGCTGGGGACCTTGTTGGTGACAACCAGGCGAGAGGCCCCTGCGGTTCCCGTGTTCGTCACTACGATCTGGTAACGAAGCTTCTGGTTGACGTAGCGCCGATCGGGGCCGGACAGCGTCAGGCCCAGTTGAGGCGCGGTGACAATGGTGACGACCTTGGCCTCCTCCTTGATGTCGCGGTCTGCGGTCACAACAGAGGAGTGTGTGGACTTGCCTTCGACCTCGGCAACATAGGTGTATTCCTTTTCCTCCGATTTCCCCGCGCCGAGGGAGGCGATCCGCCAAACTTGTTGCTGCGTTTCATCCTTTGCCTTGAACCCGGGGGGGACGTTCTCCGTGACAACCACATTGGTGGCCGGCGCGGTGCCGACGTTCTTTACGATCACCTTGTACGTGGCCGGCGTGCCGCGCAGGAGGCTCGCAGGACCGGTCTTGGATATCGTCAGATGGGGCATGACCATTTTGACGCCGAGGCTTGTTTCATCGCCGACATTTTCCTTGCACTTCAGTCCACCGCGAAAGACCCCTTCACCCTCTTTGCTCATCTTGACGGCGAAGGCAATCTGGCGCTGGGAGCCGGCGTCGAGCGTCTCCAGGTCCCACCGGACCTCCTGCCCGCGAACGTGTCCACCAGGGTGAGAGCTGAGAAAGGAAACACCGTCGGGCAGAACAACGGCGAGCTGCGAATTCTCCGCGCTGACCTTGCCGCCATTGCCGATTTCAATGGTATAGTCAGCCGCATCGCCGACGTGAACCACGTCGGGCCCGCTCATGCTCATCTTCAAAACCGGTAGGCACCACTCGCGAGTGATCGTCATTGATCCCACGCGCCCGGTCCATAGTCCGGCGGTCTTCGTGTGCTCGGTCTTTGGGAAAAGGGCGGCTATTTCGATGGTGTTCCTGCCTACGGCGGCCTTCGGCTGAGCCAGCATCACTTCCGAAATGCCCAGATTATCCGTCTCCGCGATGACGGAACTCCTTTTGCCCGGCAGAAAATTAGCGTCCGGTCCGGTCTCCAGGACGCTCCAGCGAACGGGGAAGCCCTTCAGCGGCTCGCCGTCGGAGATGCGCCTCACCGTGCAGGTGAGACGGTAGGAACTCCCGGCCTTGCAGATGCCGGTTCGTTCCGGGAATTCCGCACGTGCGTCGAACCAGTTGACCGTGGCGTATGCGCGCTGTTTGCTTGTATCCCGGATGCCTGGGGCATACGCAACGACGCGGGTCACGCCTCCGACCGGGGAGGTGACGATGATCCAGGTCTGCCCCTTCAGGATCTTGGAGCGGGTGCTGCCTTTTCCGAGGAGCGTCTCGATATCCGGCCCCCCGCCCTCGGCCTTGGCAAGGTCGTGGTCGAATTGGTTGGTATAGGTTTCAGCGAAGGTGTTCGTCCACTTGTTTCCGCGGTCGGCCAGGAAGAGGCCGCTTTCATCCACGCGCACGATATCGCCCACGCCTCCCTGCTCCGAGGCGATAATCCACTCGACCCGTTTGCCCGAAAGGGGGGTGCCCTTCGCGTCGCGCACGGTTGCAACAAGGAGGGCATAGGACTTGGCGAGGGACGTCGATTCGACGGGCGAAACCTGAACCGATGCCATTTCCGCGTCGTAGTTCTGGATGGAATGGGAGAATGCATGGGTGCGCACCGCTGGTTCGCGACAGGCGGGGCATAGGCTTACCAGTGCAACCATGGCAACAATGACAGACCATTTCCGGTCAACGTGTCTCATCTGCCTGTCCTCCTATTGCTCGCCGGCTCGGGTCCAGCGGACCACGGCGAAGGCTTTTGATTTCGTCTGATTGCCGATCCCGGGGGCATAAACCATGATGTGCGTCTCCCCGGCGGCCGCTGCGGAGATGGTGATCCATGTCTGGCCTTTCTTTATCTCGTGGCTCCCCGGCTTATCGAGGAGCGTATCAAAGTCTACGCCTCCCTCCCGGGCCTTTTTGAGCGAGTGGTCGAACTGGTTGGTGTAGGTGATGGCGTTTGTGTTGTCGAACTTCGCGCCGCGGTCGGCGAGGAAGAGGCCGCTCTCATCCACGCTAATGATCTCACCGACCCCGTTGGGCGAGCGACAGACCAACCACTCCACACGTTGGCCGGGGGAGGGCTTGCCTTCCTTGTCCAGCACCGTGGCGACCAGCGTCTGCTCACCCCCGGCAGGCAGGGACGCCTCCGCAGGCTCAATCTGGATGCTCACAAGATTGGGGTCGTAGTTCTGAATGGAGTGTGAGTAAGCGTATGTCCGCACAATCGGCTCGCGACAGCCGGCGCAGGAAAGCAGGCCAATCAACCCCAAGGCAAAGACTGCAAGTTCCTTCATCGTTTCGTCTCCTACTCAGACATTCCGGAATAACCAAATGATAGAGAACGGCGCCGCCGATTTCAAGTCCAATCTCTGAGAAACGGCTGAGACAATTCCTGTGTGCACTGTTGCTGATTGCCGCCCACCGTTTTTTCTTGACTTTTCTGCGTATTCGTGTACCTTCGCTCAGAGGTCCAGGGGCCATAGGAAACCAACATGCGGAAAACTCACACAGGAGGTGCATGATGTCAAAGGGCAGCCGATGGGAACAACAACGCGCGTGGGTTGGTTTTGTGGCATGTTGGATTCTCATTATTGTAGGACTTGTCTTTGTGATTGCCGGCCTTACGTTCTGCCGCTCTGCCATCGAACGCTCCCCGGATGAGTTCCGATACAGCTTTGTGCCGCTGTTCGTCCTGGTATCCATCGGCCTCATTCTTATGCTCGGTGGTTCCATGGGGATGATGCACATCGAAATCGCTGCGCACGACGACCAAGTCCTTCAGACTCTCTGTCGCTTTGAGGGGCGGATGAATGAGCTCCTCGACAAGAACGCTGAAGGAAAGGAAGGTGAAGGTGGCTCGGAGAAACAGGACGGCGGAGGGTAGGTGAGCAAGCAACGCGCCTTTTTCCCCATAGGGGGGGAGAGGTAGGGGGGAGGCGCAGTGCCGTGGACGGAACCTGGCGAAGGCGAATTTTGGCCATGCCTTGGAGAAAATCGCGGCCAAGAAGTGAGAACCGGGTAATATGG
>JAADGH010000041.1 GCA_013152475.1 Planctomycetota bacterium | reverse complement strand
AATTTCACGGCCCTGCGATGTTCGTCGCTCCCTGCCGGGATCTCACGTCCCACAACCTCACCGGCCATCGCGACCGATTGTCCCTGCCGAGTACCCGGATTCGATGGCTCAGGCCACCAAATCCAACCCGGATGTGGCGACGCGGACCGCCATTGATCAGGTGAGCTCTCTGGCATATGGCTAGCGACCCGAGTTGATACAATGTTCCCTTCAGGTTTGGCTGATGTTCTTTTTGTCCGTCGCATGGAGGACAGTGTGGTCACGGATGAACAGATTGAGAAGTTACTGGCCGAATACCTCTGCGCCCGCCGGCGCGAGCCGGATTCTGGGCAGTGGAAATGCGCGATCGAGACCGTGAATGCCATCTGCCGGTATCGTGCGGATGGAAACGCCGTTCCGATGCTCCTCGGTATCGTGGCTCACGCCGTCGACATCAGTTTGGGCCGGTGTGCGAAGGGTATCGTCAAGGTTTCCGGCCGGATTCACGTCCAGTGCCCCGGCGATGACGCCGCCGCTTGGGAGGCGACGGGTGCCGCGGCCAGAGCGGTGCTCCGCGCGCTTCCCCTCGGACGCCTTCGGGCGCTGACCGTTTCCCGGCTCGCCCGCGGAGTGGGCCTGAGCCGCTCCCACCTCACCATGAGGTTGCACGAGGAAGAAGGTGTCACGCCGCACCAGCTCATCCTGGCCGAGCGCTTGCGCCGGGCGATCGGCATGCTTGCTGACCGTTCGGTCGCGCACACGGTGGCCGAAATCGCGAGCCTGGTCGGCTTTGCGGACGTCCACTACTTCCGCCGTGTCTTCCGCGAAGCCTTCGGCGTGTCCCCTTCCGCGTTCCGGTAACCGGACATTTGTACCCCCCCCACACACACATACACGAACGTTTTCTGAGAATGTTCAACGGAGGAATGGCATTTACCCAGTCGACCGTCGTGCCAATGATCGGATATTTTGACCCCTTGCCAAAGAAATCGGCAAAGGCTAGGTTTTTCGGACGCTGGGACGATGTCCTAAGCGCAGTTGAGTAATTGTTGAATACGAAGGGAAATACGGAGGCTTGAGATGTTGGAGGACAACATGCTGGCCGCTGAGAACGGCACTGCCAACCGCCGAAGTGGCGTGGAAACGACGAAATCCCGGGGAAACGGTGGCGCAGTGCTGAGCCTAGTGGACGAGAAGACACGGCGCGTATGGAGGATGCGTTCTGATGACCGGCGAGTAGTACTGTTTTCTTGCAGCACTGATTCGTTCACCGTCGGTCAGGTTTTTGTGGTTCATCCCCAAACTGCAGCATTGTTGGCCTTGGCGAATGGGTCGACCGACGAGCGCTTTGCCGAGGCGGTCTCCTTCCTTTTTGACGTTCGTGGCGAGCGCGGCGAGGAGATGGCCTCGCAGTTCGTCAAGATGTGGGCTGAGCGAGGCGTATTGATCCGAGTGGAGCCGGGTCGGTTCTCGTGGCCAAACCACATTCCGAAGCCGATGCCCGCCCGATTACTGATGCCTGCGGCGCAGGTCGACGTCGAGCGTCGCTGGTTGTACCGTCCCCTCGAGCTGATCATGCGTTTGACGCCGAACTGCGCCCGGGATTGCAGGTACTGTAACGTGGAACGCGACACGGGTCGCGGCGCCATGTCCACTGATGAGTGGCTTCGGGTTGCGGAAGAGGCTATCTCTCTCGACGTGCAATGCGTTCTATTTAGCGGTGGCGACCCGCTACTCAGCCCGGCCGTCATTCCGCTGATACGTACGTTCACCGCGGCCGGGATTCATCCAGCCATTGCGACCAAGGCATACCTTTCGGAAGAGAAGGCGGAATCTTTGGTCGAAGCCGGCCTCGAGCGGATCCAGGTGAGCATCGACAGCACGGTCTCAGAGGTCGAGGATTACCTGCTCAACAGCTCTGGCGCCACGGACCAGTTGATCGGCTCCATTAGGAACTGCCTGCGTGCGGGTTTGTCGGTCCGCGTCAACAGCGTGATCACTCCACTGAACGTCCTCACCTATCCACGACTCGTGCGCTTCCTTGCCGATGATGGCGTGGATGCCTTCGGTACGTCCCAGTACGGGCTCAGCCTTTTTGGCGATCCTCCGGAAAATTTCTTTTTGCCGCCGAGTCTGGGTCGGTGGCTCGAAACCAAGGTCGACATGCTGAAGAAGGAAGGCGTATTCGTCGCATTCGGACACGTTACCCGCGAGATGAGAAAACGCACCTTCGCTAGCCGGGCGCGGTGTACGGTCGGTGAAAGTTCGATGGTTGTGAACCCCGACGGGACGGTCGTGCCATGCGAGCAGCTGCCTACGCTCGACGACTGGGTGGTTGGCGACCTGCGCCGTCAATCGCTGGCAGAGATCTGGGACTCGTCAGAGCTATGGGCGTTGCGCCGGCCCGGGAGAGCCCAGTTCAAGGGGACCCTGTGCGAGACCTGCTCCAACTTCGAAACCTGCGTCCTTGGGCCCGGAGTGTGCTTTCGGAACGCGTATTGCGCCTATGGTCGCATCTTCGCGCCTGATCCCTACTGCCCGCGGGCGCCAGAGGGCCGGCGCATCGATTATTGACAAACCCAAGATCGGAGCCGACGCGACCCACGAAAGGGCGCTTGATATCAACTCGCAAAGTAAGGAGGCAAACGATGGACGACCTGAAAAGCTTGATGGAAGAGATGGGCCTTCTCGGCCCCCTCGGCGATGGAGATG
Source organism: Planctomycetota bacterium (assembly GCA_013152475.1). Taxonomy (GTDB): domain Bacteria; phylum Planctomycetota; class Brocadiia; order JAADGH01; family JAADGH01; genus JAADGH01. The sequence goes on along the minus strand of JAADGH010000041.1, from coordinate 4,484 downwards.
TGCTCTCTCTGAGGAAGGAGTGTTCCGGCTGTGAACCATCCTGTCAGGACAACTGCAGCGCGGGTTGCACGCCATCGAACCAACCCGGAGGGAACGGCTGACCTGTAACCAGAAGTTGAGATCCCTACAGCGCGGGCAATGCTAGCAGTGCGCCCGCGCGCCAAGGCTATGTAGGGAAAGCAGGGGAAGACATGCGCCACTTTGGGGTTGCGTCGGCTTTATCGTTAACGCGGGTGCTTCGGCTCGCACGGCGAACCTTTCAGGACGTGTCTGCCGACGTACGCGTTATTATGAGCGCGTCTCAGTACAGGCCACCGTTAACAGGGGTGCTAGCGATCTTGCTGCTCTTTGTTCTGCAACAGGGGCTTCGCGCGACGCTCCCGTGGGCTTCGTCGATACTGATCGATGTCGTGCTCCCGCGCCACAACGTGCGTCTGCTCTGTCTCATCGTCTCTGGGCTCGCGGCGATCGGCGTCGCTCGCGCGGGCATTGGTTACGCTCGCGACGGCGCACTGCTGCGGCTTCGCGCGGCCGCCGATCGGACAATCAGGGAACGGCTCCATCGCATATTGCTGTTTTCCGACCTGCAAGGGGTTACGTCTCGGGGAGAGGGGTTCTGGCTCTCCAGACTGGCCAACGATGTCGGCGACGTGGCGCAGGCCGTAACCACTGACCTGACGGGCTATATCGAAAAGGCGCTGCTTTTCCTGATGGGCGTGGTGCTGGTATTGGCGACGAGCTCTCGTCTCGCATTGGCGGTGGCGCCGTTCCTGGCGGTGATGCTTGCCGCAAGCGCAGCCGGCTCGAAGGCGAGGGGCCGGGAAAGTCGTCTTTGGCGCGAGGCATGGGGGGGATACGTCGAGCGGTTGTCCGAAGACATCCGGCTCGCGCGGCCCATCCGCGAGCTGACCGTCGAGGGAGGGCGCGAGAGCGAAGCGAGGGCAGTGATCGACCAAGCTGTCTCAAAACGGCTCGCCGGGTCGCAGGGCCTCTTGCGGCTCCAGAGCTGGGTTGGCGCGCTCGGCGGTTTCGCTCCCGTTGCCGTTCTCGGCCTCGGCCTCTATTTCGTCATGGAGGGCTATCTCACGTTGGGCAAGTTCGTCGCGTTTAACGCCTACTTGGCCTATCTGACCGGCCCATTTCAACAGCTAACTACTGCAGTGCAAAGGCTTCGCATCGTGGCCGCAGCCGCTCGACGTCTCGACGACGTCCGTTGCCTCGAAACCTGCTCCGTATCCCCGCCGCCTTGTGCGGGCGAGCTCCTTCCACTAGCATGTGCGCCGAGCTTTGAGCTCCGCTCGGTCTCATACTCGTGGGGGCGGGGCTCGATGGCGCTGAAGGACGTTCGGCTGCTCATTCCCGGTGGAGCTCATGTGGCGATCGTGGGCCTGAACGGGAGTGGCAAATCGACATTGCTCGCCATCTTGACAACCCTGCTTGCGCCGACGGAGGGAGAGTTGCTCATCTCGGGGATCCCAGTCACAGACTTGGGCGGGAGGCAGATTCGTCAGGGATTTGCCATGCTGTCAGGACTGGCGCCGCTCTTTCGCGGGACGGTCGTGGAAAACGTCCGCATGGCGGCGCCGGGCACGTCGCGGGAGTATGTTGAGGCCATCTTCGCCGAGCTCGGCGCCTTCGAGCTTTCGAGTCTCACGCCTGCCGATTTGGACCGTCCGGTGAGCGAGCTCGCCGGACGCATTTCCGACGGCGAGCGTCAGTTGATTGGCTTTGCGCGCCTCCTGGCGCGCCGTGCTTACGTGGCGTTCATCGACGAGGGATTCCGGCCCATGAGCGAGGATCTCCGGTTCCGGATCATGGCCAAGGTGCGCGAGAGGTATCGCAAGAACACGCTGCTCCTCGCCACGCATGATCCACGCCTCTGTACCGATTTCGACCAAGTCGTTGTCCTTCGTAAGGGGAGGATCGCGGCCATGGGAACCCCTTTGGAGGTGCACTCTTGGTTGCAGCAATTGTCCGAGGGGAGTGGGTTCGAGCGACCCGCAGGGCCCATCGCGCGGGTGGCGCAGCCGTGATGCGGCGTCTGGCCCGCGCGGCCCTGGTCGTTGAGGTACTGGTCGCCCTGGCAACGCCGGCCGGCGCAGCCGTACGGCACAGCCAGGGTCCGGATATTCGGATTCATCGGGCGCCGGGCAAGATCCGCATTGACGGCCGACTCGATGATCCGGGCTGGCGCGGCGCCGTCCAGGTTGCGTTGGGCTGGGAGATCTATCCGGGAGAGAACACGCAGGCGCCTGTAAAGACAACCTGCATGCTGACGTACGATTCGAACGCGCTCTACGTGGCGTGCAGGGCCTTCGACCCGCGGCCATCGCAGATCCGTGCGCAGTTTCGCGAGCGCGACCGAATTTGGTCCGACGATCGGATCAATGTCACCATTGATCCGTTTTTCGCGGGCCGGCAGGCCTGCGGGTTCGGGGTCAACGCGGTCGGGTCGCAAATGGACTCCCTTTGGACTCACGGCGGCAGGTCGAGCGACCCCAGCTGGGACGCGATCTGGGAATCCGCCGGGCGCATCCTCAAAGACGGGTACGTTGTGGAGATGGCCATTCCGTTTCGCATCCTGACCTTCCCCGATAGGGAACGCCAGGGCCCCTGGGGCATCGGTATCGCGCGCCTCTACCCGAGGGACGTGCGCTACGAATTCGAGTCTCACCCGTTCTCGCGCAATGACAGCTGTTCCCTGTGCCAGCTCAACCGGTTGGTTGGCCTCTCCGGGATTCGGCCCGGCTCGAACCTGGTGCTGTCGCCCTCGCTGACAGCGGAACGCAATGACGCTCGAACGGACCTGCCGCACGGCGCATGGGCGCACGGCGGCGTCTCATCGAATCTGGGGTTTACCGTGGCATGGTCGCCGCGCTCCAACGCCCAATCTGCAGCGACGATCAACCCGGACTTTTCGCAGGTCGAGATCGATTTACCTCAACTTGAGACCAACCGGCGTTTCGCGCTTTACTTTCCGGAAAAACGCCCATTCTTCCTCGCCGGCTCCGGCTATCTCGACACCCCTTTGCAGGTGGTCAACACCCGTGCCATCGCCGATCCGACATGGGGTCTCAAGATGAGCGGGAAGGCCGGCGCCTGGTCCGGTTATGCCGTCGCAGCACGAGACGCTATTACAAATCTTGTCTTCCCGGGACCGGAGGGTTCGCAAAGCGCATCTCTGGGTAGCGGTAATCTCTCGTTCGCGCTCCGCCTCCGGCGGGACATCGGTGTGCGTTCGACGATCGGTGCAGTGCTCACGGGGCGAACGGGGGAAGGCGGGTACTCGTCGTCCCTGATCGGTGTGGACGGGGATTTCCGCTTGAGCCGTTCGGACGAGGTCATGTGGCAAGTCCTTGGTTCCGCCACCCACTACCCCGATTGGCTCGCCAAGGAGTACGAACAGCCTGCGGGCTCCTTTCATGGGCACGCCGCAACGGCGGAGTACCGCCACAAAGAACGCGACTGGTTCTGGTCGATGGGAGTGGACAGCAGGAGCCGGGGCCTGCGCGCCGACCTCGGCTTCCTGCCCCAAGTCGGCTTTCGGCAAGGATGGGGGGATCTCCAACGGAGGTTCTGGGGGGCTGGCGATCGTTGGGTGAAGTTCGCCGCCGTTGGCGTGTCAGGCTCATACTCTGAGGAGGCGGCCGGAGCGTTGCTGGGGCGGGAGCTTTCCGTCTCCGCTGAAGTGCAGTCTTTTTCCCAGTCGTTTGCGAAAGGGACACTCACGCAGCGGACGGAGGTGTTCGGCGGGACCGCCTATAACCAGTCGCGCGCGAGCCTTTTTCTCTCGATTGAGCCGAGCCGGGCCCTTGCCTGCAGTGTGTTTATCTCGAAAGGCGACGCAATCGACTACGCTCATAATGCCGCCGGGAAGAGCCTCTCTGTCAATCCGCGGCTCAGGGTCAGGTTGGCACGGCACCTCACCGGCGAGCTCAGGTACTGGCGACAACACTTTCGGCGGGCACGCGGGACGCTTTACATTGAACAACTCTCCGATGTGCGATTGAACTATTTCTTTGACGACAAGACTTCGCTTCGCGCCGTGGTCCAGTACCGGGATACGAAACGAAACCCCCGCTACTGGACGGGCGTGGACCCGTCTTCGAAACGGCTGTTCTACCGCCTCCTCTTTGTCCACCGGATCAACGCCGTCAGCGAGCTGTACGCAGGTTTTTCCCAATCTCAGCTTGGTACGGGCGCGTTCGCGTTGACGCCGGCAGATCAGACGTTCTTCTTGAAGGTTCGGTACGCGTTTCTTCGTTAGTGCGCAGCCGGGCCGTGCCGGGCTTCGATACCTCTTGGTTGTGGAGTTGTGGTCCCCGAGAAATGAATCCGGCGGGTACGGAACGGCTGTCCTCCGCAAGTAATCCATCCATGTGTTCAGGAGGAGCCGGTACTTCCGATCTCTGGTGCGGCAGTCTCGTGGCAGCAGGATGGCAGCGATTGAAGAGTCCTTGATGCATCGCCTCGACGGCAGCGTG
>JAADGH010000184.1 GCA_013152475.1 Planctomycetota bacterium | reverse complement strand
ATAGCCGTTCGGCTCCGCCTCTTTGCTGCGAAAGGAGTCAGGCAGAGCCTGACGGATGACCCGTTCCGAGGCAGAGCCTCGGAACGAGAAACGACGCGATCTCGTACGCTCGATCACCGTCGATCCGCCAGACTGCTTCGTCGTCACGCGAAACGCGTGACTCTTCCCACTGACAATACTGGGATTCCGCGAACCAAACAGAGCAAATACAATCCGTGATCTGGGTTGGGACAGATCGCGCTCCGATTCCGGGGAAAGTCCTGGCAAATGTCTCGGCCCTTGACATTGCCGCGAATTCCGTCCAGAATGTGCCATAGAAAGAAAGAGAGGAGGAAGGGAAATGAGAAAGCAATGCGTGCACATGGAAAGACTTGTGACGGTTTTGGCGGCGACCCTCGCCATCGGCATGGCAAGCGCATGGGCCGACGCCGGCCAGGAGGCGCAGCAGATCATCCAGGCCACCGGCGTCAAGGGCGGCGTCATCGCCCACGTCGGCTGCGGCGATGGGACTCTCACCGCCGCGCTGCGTGTCAACGACAGCTATGTGGTCCAGGGCCTCGACACCGATGCCGCAGCGGTCGCCAAGGCGCGTGAATACATCCGGTCGCTGGGGGTCTATGGTCCCGTCTCCGTGGATTCGTGGGATGGGAAGAGGCTGCCTTACATTGACAACTTCGTCAACCTGGTTGTGGTCACTGGTGAGGCCCACCCGGAAAATGAAGAGATCATGCGCGTCCTCGCCCCCAAGGGCGTGGCCTACATTAAGAAAGACGGCCAGTGGACCAAAACGGTCAAGCCGCGACCGAAGGAGATGGACGAGTGGACCCACTACCTGCACGACCCGAGCAATAACGCCGTCTCGCACGATCAACTTGTTGCCCCCTTGGGGCGCTACCAGTGGATCGGCAGCCCGCGCTACTCGCGCCAGCACGACCACATGTCCAGTGTGAGCGCCGCCGTCACGGCGAACGGGCGGGTGTTCTACATCTTCGAAGAGTCGCCGCGCGCCTTCATCCTGACGCCGCCGGAGTGGGTCCTGATCGCGCGCGACGCGTTCAACGGCACGCTCCTGTGGAAACGGCCCATCGTCACGTGGCACTACTATCTCTGGCCCCTGAAGAGCGGGCCCCAAATACTCACCCGAAGGCTGGTGGCCGAGGGCGACCGGGTGTATGTCACGCTCGGCATCGACGCGCCCCTCACGGCCCTCGACGCGGCCACGGGCAAGACCGTCCGCACCTACGAGGGCACGAAGGCGACCGAGGAGATCCTGCTCTCCAACGGCGTGCTGTTCCTCTCCGTGGCAGCCAAAGGACAGCCCCTGCGCAGCGACCCGGCCAGGAAATATGCGAACATGAAGGAAATCCGGGCCGACGTCACCAATCCGCTGTGGACCGACGCCCCCCGCACAGTCATGGCCGTCAACGCCGAGTCGGGTGACATCCTCTGGAAAAAGAAATCCGTCATCGTCCCCATGACCCTCACCGCCGATTCCAAGCGCGTGCTCTTCCACGATGGCAAGAAGATCCAATGCCTGAATCGACAAAACGGGGAGGTCCTGTGGACATCGGAGCCGCTGGCCAGGAAGGAGAAGATGAGAAGCTCCCAGGCGCCGACGCTGGTCATTTACGACGACGTGGTCCTCTACAGCGGCTTCGTCGCCACGGAGAAATACAAGCAGCGCGGCTCAACCACCATGTTCGCCCTCTCCGCCAAGGACGGGAAGATGCTCTGGAAGGCGGAGCACCCGCCCTGCGGACACGCGGGCACGCCCAAGGACATCCTCGTGCTCGACGGGATCGTCTGGAGCGGCGCGGTCGCAAGCGGCCGGGACTCCGGCATCATGACGGGTCGCGACCTGCACACCGGCGAGGTCAAGAGCGAGTTCCCCCCCGACGTGACCACCTACTGGTTCCACCACCGCTGCTACCGGGCAAAGGCAACGGACAACTACCTCCTCTTCTCGCGGACGGGGATCGAGTTCATCGACGTCAAGAAGAAGCACTGGATATGCCACCACTGGGTCCGCGGCGCCTGCCTGTACGGCATCATGCCCGGCAACGGCCTGATGTATGCCCCCCAGCACCCCTGCGCCTGCTACCTGGAGGCGAAGCTCTACGGCTTCACCGCCCTGGCGCCCGCCTCCAAGAAAGCCGAGCCCCGCCGGGAGATTCCGGACGAGGAACGCCTCGCACGCGGCCCTGCCTATGATCAAATCGAAAATCGGCAATCGAAAATCGAAAATGTCGATGACTGGCCCACCTATCGCCACGACGCGGAGCGCAGCGGGAGCACGGCAACCGCCGTGCAGCCCACCGGACTCGGCCGCGCCTGGGAGGCGAAGCTCGGCGGCCGCCTGAGCAGCGCAGTTATCGCCGACGGGAAGCTTTTTGTCGCCTCGGTGGACACCCACACCGTCCACGCCCTCGATGCGGCGACCGGCAAGCCCGCCTGGACCTTCACGGCCGGCGGGCGGGTGGACTCGCCGCCAACGATCTGGCAGAGGCGCGCGCTCTTCGGCTCGGCGGACGGGTACGTCTACTGCCTGCGCGCGTCCGATGGCCAGCTCGTCTGGCGCTTTCGGGCCGCGCCGGAGGACCGTCGAATGGGATCGTTTGAGCAGGTCGAATCGGTCTGGCCCGTGCACGGCAGTGTGCTGATGCAGAACGATGCCCTCTACTGCGTCGCCGGGCGGTCGATGTTCGTCGACGGCGGCCTGCATCTCCTCCGGCTCGACCCGAAGACCGGCGAGAAACTCTCGGAGACTATCCTGAATGACCGGGACCCCGAAACCAAGGAGAATCTTCAGAGCCACATCACAGGCCTGAACATGCCCGTGACTCTGCCGGACATCCTGTCAAGCGACGGCAAGTATGTCTACATGCGCTCGCTGCCCTTCGACTTAGAGGGAAAACGCAAGTTTGTCACCTACGTGAACGTCAGGGAGCAGCAGGGCGATGACGTGCACCTGTTCAGTCCGACCGGGTTCCTCGACGGCTCGGAGTGGCACCGCACCTACTGGGTGTATGGCCGCGCCTTCGCATCGGGCGCGGGCGGGTACTATCAGGCCGGGCGCGTGGCGCCCTCCGGGCGGCTGTTGGTGCTCGATAAGGACAAAGTCTACGGCTACGGGCGGCTCTGGCGGTACTACCGCTGGACAACGCCGCTGGAGTTCGAGTTGTTCGCCTCGGCGAAGCAGCCCGAGATTGTGGTAGCCGGCACGGAGAAGAGGCCGATCAAGAAGAAGGGAAAGAGAACCGGTAAGTTCAGAAAGCTGCGAGTGACCCGCTTCGAGCACGATTGGTCCGACGACATACCGGTGCAGGTCTGTGCGATGACACTGGCGGGCGGCACGCTCTTTGTCGCCGGCCCGCCGGACGTCGAGGACGAAGAGCAGTCCGTCAGATCGCTGAGCGATCCTGAGACGGAGAAAAAGCTCGCCGAACAATCGGCCGCGCTGAAGGGGAAACGGGGCGCCTTACTGGTAGCCGTATCTCCCGCCGACGGCAAGCAGCTTGCGGCCTACAAGCTGGACTCGATGCCCATCTTCGACGGCATGATCGCCGCCAACGGCCGGCTCTACCTCTCCACCTCCGACGGCAAAGTCGTCTGCCTGGCCACCGGGACCGGACAAGCCCTCTCCCCGGCCCCCGATGTGAAGGCCACCCCCCGCGAGCCGGACCCGGTGCTCAAGGATTTCCCGGGCAAGGCCACAGCTCCAAAGATAAACCTGCCGTCGGCGTCGGAGGACTTCGCCGCCCTCCGAGGGGCGTTTGCCTGGCGGTCCGATCTCGGCTACCGCGTGTGCGGCGCGGAAAGCGGAAGCGGGTATGTGCTGAAGAAGCTCCCCGAGCCGGTCACGGGCAAGGCCACGTTCCGTCTCAAGATCAACTTCGTGGTTGCAACCAAGCCGGAGCGCCCGCGCAGGAACGGCTTTTTCGTCTTTGGCAGCTCCGTCGACAGCAAACTCGTACTGTGCGGTGTTTACCAGAAACAGAAAAAGGCGGCGATCATCGACGGCACGGAGAAGAAGGCCGACCGCGCCGATCGGCGTCTCACCATCGACCTCGCAAAGACGCAGGAAATGGTTGTGACCGTGGATGTGCCCTCGGGGCAGGTGGCGATGACCATCGGCGGCGAGCAGGTGGTGCTGACGCTGAAACGAGGCCTGAAGAGCATTTCCTATATCGGCTACTGCGTGCAGAACGCGGTGTGCGACTTTGGACCGGTGGAAGTCAGCCGGGAGTAGCGCCTACCGCGCGTAGGATTGCGCGGAGTCAATCCGATTCCTGCAGGGATTGGGTGTTCTTGCACTTGGGGTATGTGGAGCAGCCGAGGAACTTGCCGCGCGGCCCGCTGCGGACGACCATGGGCGCGCCGCATTCCGAGCATTTCACGTCGGTGAGTTCGGGCTTTTTCTTCGGGGGGGACTTCTTACCCTCCTTGTCCTCCTTGGCCTTCATCTCGTCGGGCAGGGGCTTCGCGTTGCGGCACCGGGGAAAGGCGGAGCAGCCCAGGAACTTGCCGCGCCGACTCATGCGGATGACCATGGGCTTGCCGCATTTCTCGCAGGGGATATCCGTCGGCTCCGGCGGGGGCTTCGGGTCGCCGCCGTCGATGGGGCGCGTCCCCTTGCACTCCGGATATTTGGAGCAGCCGAGGAACTTCCCCCGCCGGCTGTGGCGGACCACCATCGGACTCTCGCATGTCGGGCACTTGGCGTCGGTCGTCTCCGGCTCGACAACATCGCCCTCCGGGTCGAGGGAGAGGGTGAACTCGCAGTCGGGATAGCCCGAGCAGCCGAGAAACTTGCCGCGCTTGCTCCATCGGACGACCATGGGCTTGCCGCATTTCTCGCATTTCTGGTCGGCCAACTCGGCGCCTTCTTTCTCGCTGCTCATCTCTTCCTTCGCGCGCTCCAACCGGGTGTTGAATTTCTCGTAGAATTCCGCCAGGACCGTCCGCCACTCCACCCCCTTTTCCTCGACATCGTCCAACTCTTCCTCCATCTTCGATGTGAATTCGACATTGAGGATGTCGGGGAAGTGCTTCACCAGCTTGTCGGTGACCAGGATGCCCAGGTCGGTGGCGTGAAACTTGCGCTTCTCCTGCCGGACGTATCCGCGCTCCTGGATGGTCGAGATGATCGGGGCGTACGTGCTCGGCCGGCCGATGCCGTTGCGTTCCAGGTCGCGAACGAGACTTGCCTCGGTGAAGCGCGGCGGCGGTTGGGTGGTGTGCTGCTCGGGGAGGAGCTCCTCCAGTTTAAGGGCCTTGCCCTGCTCCAACTCCGGGAGGATCTGCTCGTCCTTGCCGAGTTGGAGGCCGCTGAGAACGGTATGGCCGTCGAAGAGCACCTCGCGCCCGTTCGCTACGAAGGCCCCCTTGCCCGCGGTGATGTCGGCGTGGGTGATGCGGAAGAGGGCCGGCTTCATCTGGCATGCGACGGTGCGTTTCCAGATCAGCTCGTAGAGGCCGAACTGATCCTGTGTGAGATGCCGACGGACGTCCTCAGGCTTCCGAAAGACGCTCGTGCAGCGGACGCCCTCGTGGGCGGCCTGGGCGTCTTTCGCCGGCCGGTAGTGGACGGCCTCGTCCGACAGATACTGCTCCCCGAATTCCTTGGGGATCAGGTCGCGGCACTCCTGGATCGCCTGCTCGGCGATGCGGCAGGAGTCGGTTCGCATGTAGGTGATCAGCCCGACGGGACCTTCCTCGCCGATGTCGATGCCCTCATAAAGCTGCTGGGCGACGCTCATCGTCTTCCGGGCGCTGAAGCGCAGGAGGCTCGACGCGCGCTGCTGGAGAGTGCTGGTGATGAAGGGAGGCGCCGGGGTGCTCTTGGTCTCTTTCTTTTCGACGCCGGTGACGATGAACGGCTCCTTCTGCAGCGCGGCGAGAATGGCCTTGGCTTCCTCTTCGGTAGCGATGATGCGCAGTTTGTCGGGCCCGTCGCTTTTTTCCGCTTCTTTGATCGTGTCGCCGGCGACGTGGAGATCCCTCCCGTCGAAGGCGCGGAGGAGGGCGTGAAAGCACTCCTCGCCCTCGGCCGAGCAGAGGTGGGCCTTGATGGTCCAGTAGTCCTTGGGGACGAAGGCCTGGATCTCTTTTTCCCGCTCGACGACAAGGCGCACGGCCACCGACTGCACGCGCCCCGCGCTCAGGCCCTTGGTAATTTTTTTCCACAGCAGCGGGCTGAGCATGTAGCCGACGATCCGGTCGAGGATGCGGCGGGCCTGCTGGGCGTTCACCTTGTTCATGTCGATCTCGCCGGGGTCCTGGAAGGCCTGCTGGATGGCGGCCTTGGTGATCTCGTTGAAGACGACGCGGTAGGCCTTGTCCCCGGGCACCCCCAGTGCCTCGGCCAGGTGCCATGCGATGGCCTCGCCCTCGCGGTCGAGGTCGGTGGCGAAGTAGACCGCCGCGGCCTGCTTGGCGGCCTTTTTCAGGGAGCTGACCAGCTTCGCCCTGCCGCGGACGGTCTCATAGGTGGGATCGAAACCTTTCTCGATGTCCACACCCATGCGGCGTTGGGGCAGGTCGCGGACGTGTCCCATCGACGCCATGACCGTGTAGGCCGGGCCGAGGTATCGGTTGATGGTCTTCGCCTTTGCCGGCGATTCAACGATGACCAGCGATTTTTGCTTTGCGTTCTTGGCCAAGGGCTCCCCTGAATCGATTCGTGGTCGAGTGCGGAAAAGAAAAGCGAGGAAGGATTCAAACATACACTTCCCCGATTGTCAACATTTATTTTTTTGAGAAGCCCCCACGCGATGCAGTATAGTATATAATGAATAGTGGATCCCTGACACGGAAGAAGTAACGTAACCATTTAGCCAAGTGGGGTGCGGGCATATTGAGGCGGGAAGGTCCCTATCATTGCGAGCTTGGCCCGCTCCTGCGGGGCGACGAAGCAATCTCGTCTCGCACAGGTCGAGATTGCTTTGTCGCGCACCCCGTCCGTGGCGAGGTGATCTCTTCACAATGACACTTTTTGGAAAGACGTCTATGCACGTATGCTTGAAGTGGTTGCGGCGGTTCCTACCCATTCTGGCGCTCCTGCTCCTGCCCGCCTGCCGGGAGATCGATGAGATCATCGAGGAACCCACCCCGGCGGCGGACACGATCGAGAGCGGGGATTTCGAGCGGCTGTGGACCGCTGCGAAGATCGTGCTTAATCGTAATTTCACCATCATGGGCGAGGACCGGCCGCGCGGGAGGATTCTGGCGCGGGGGCGCCCCGCCGAATCGTACATGCAGAACGGCAAGCGGCACTATTACTCCGACACCAGCAATGTGGTCGTGGAGGTCCGGATCGACCGGGAGGGCGCCGAGAACCTCCTCTCCGTGCGGGCCGCCGTGGAGAGGGAATCCATGGGGCCGGACGGGTTTCGGCGCTTCAGCCCCCGGGATCGGTACTACGGCAACGCCGCGCCCGCCCTCATGCGGGCCGCAAGCGTCGAGCAAGAGATCCTCCGGCAGATACGGGAAGAGCTGGAAGGGAAGCGATAGCACCTTCCACGAGGCAAACCCCAGCCTGTGGTTTCACTTCCCCGCTATCCTCCGGACCGTAAAGACGACGGGCCGCAGCCCGCCACCTCAATCCTCACCATTCGTCCTCGTCCTCTTCCTCTTTCTTTTTCTTGGGTGTATTGATGGTCACCAGAATGCCGAAGACGATGATCGCGAGGCATATCCGAATGCTCATCCCGTTCTGCCAGAGCTTCAGCCCCACGGCCGTGATGGCAATCCCGATGATCCTCTGAATAAGCGTCAACATGAGCCTAACTCTACAGCCACAGATCAGTGCTCGAACAATTTATGAGCATAGCACGAGATCCGCAGTTTCGCAAGCTCAATCCCTCGCCTCCGACTCGGCAATCGCCCGGTTGATCCTCGGCGTCTCCTCCCCGAGCACCTCGGCGGCGGTCTTGATCCCCAGCCAGATCTGATCCATGCGGCTGAGGAACTTGCCGTAGTCGCCCAGGTTATTCGGACAGATGCGCGAAAAGTTCGGCAGCCGCGCGTACGGTATCATGTCCAGGAACACCCGGTCGTGCTCCGGCGGCAGACCGGAGCTTCGGACAATGCTGGACTCGGCCACGGCCCGCAGGGCCGGGATCGCCCCCTTCTCCCGCGCCCCCGCCTCCATGGCCTCGCGGCCCGAGGCGAACTTGATGAACTCCCACGCCTCCTTCGGATGGCGGCTGGACCGGGTGATGAGGAGCACTGTGGAGATGAACGTTGTCGCCCGGAGGCGTTGCTTGGGGACCGGCGCCACGTCCCACCGCAGCCCCTTGGCCCGCCGGTAGATCCCGATGAAGTGCCGGCTCGACATCGTCATGGCGATGCGCCCCGTAGCGAACTGCTCGAACATGTTCATGTCCTCATAGCTCGTAATCGGCGGGGCGACGTGGTGCTTGTTGACCAGGTCGGCGTACCACTGCACGCCCTGGACGGCCTCGGGGGTGTCCAGGAGGAAGCGCTTCTTCTCGTCGTCCACCACCCGCCCCCCGAAGGCCCACACGGGGATCGGCCAGCGGTGGGTCCCCATCTCCAGCATGAAGCCGTACTGGTCGGTTTTGTCGTCGCCGTCGGTGTCTCGGGTCATCTTCTTCGCCGCGGTTACGAGATCATCCAGCGTCCAGGACTCATCCGGGTAGGCGACGCCGGCCTCGTCGAAGAGGGCCTTGTTGTAGAACAGGACGATGGTGGAGAAGAATAGAGGGAAGCCGTAGAGCGTACCGTTGTATTCACCGGTCTTCAGGACCTCCGGGTAGAAGTCATCCCGGTGGAATGTTTTGTCCTCCTCGATCAGCCGATCCAGGTTCACCAGATACCCCTTGGCCGCATGGGGGATGAAGCCGGTCTCGTCGAAGACCGACACATCCGGCGCCTGGCCACTGGCGACCATGGCCAGGAACTTCTGGTTCAGGCCCGCCCCGCCGGTGCCGATCATCCGGACGCGGATGCGGGATTGCTTTTTGTGGAACAGGTCGATGGCCGTGTTAAAATACCGCTCCCAGTCCTTGACGGTGGGGCAGAGGAATTTGATCTCGACCTTGCCGACGAGGTCGACGCTGCGGGTGCAGCCGGACAGGAAAATGCCGATGGTAAAAAGAGCGGCTATGTGAAAAAGGGGGAAGTGGCTTCGCCTCTGAACCGTCGTATGTGGGCTTGTTCGAATCAAATCATTTGGAGAGGCAAGAGAATCGGATCAGCCCATAAGCTGCTCGAAGATCTCCCGGCCGCGCGCCAGGGCCTTCTCGTTGATCTCCACCAGTGGGGCTTTCCTGCCGGTTAGAGACCTTTTTAAGTATTCGATGATGCCGTCCGGAGAGACGATGTGCTTCATGGCGTTGTAGGCCCCTACCATCACCATATTGCCGACCTTGATGCTGCCCAACTCCACGGCAGTCTGTGTGGCGGGAATTCCGAGGGAGTGGCCGTTCGAGTTGTGCGGCTCGACCATGGAGGAGTTGTAGACGATCCACCCATCCGGCTTCAGGCGGTCCTCGAACCGCTTGCACGAGGCCTGGTTCATGATGATCAGCGCATCGGCGTCCTCGACGACGGGCGAGAAGATCTCGTCGTCGGAGATCACCACATGGCAGTTGGCCGTTCCCCCCCGGACCTCGGTGCCGTAGGACGGGAAGAAGGTCGCGTGCTTTCCCTCCTGCATCGCCACCTGGGCCAGGAGCTTGCCGAGGAGCATCAGCCCCTGCCCCCCGAAACCGGCCATGATGATTCGTTCAGTCATGGTTCTTCTCCTTCCTGTTGGGAAGGTGAACATTCGACAGTAACTCAAACAAGTCAGAGGCCGCCTGCATCCAGGTTTTCACCTCTGCTACATCAATCTGTGGGATGCCTCCTACCGGATAGCGCGTCGCGATGTAGAGGAAAGTAAGATCGCGACATGTACCTCGGAAAACATCTGATTTTTCTTCAGGGAGTCCAAGTTCGTCCAGAAGCATCTCAAGGTCATGGGTTCGCCTGACTTGCCTGCCCTTTGCGAGCAGGGATGCCTTGAGAAGCTTTTCAATCGCCTGTTGCAGGTGAAACGCTGCACCGACCGGATCGTCCGCATCCAAAAGGATGTCCGCCCGCTTTCGGTCGGCGCGCGCGAGCTCGATCCATTCTGCGGAACACGATGAATCACTGCTCATACAGGACCTCGCCGCGATGCGTAATCTCCTCTACAAACGGATCGCCCGCTTCGAGCCTCCTGGATACCTCCTCCGGCGTCATCACAATCGGTTGGATGGAAACGCCGCATCCCTTCTCATAGACCAACTCCCGCACCTGCCGCCATCTGTCCAGCGGCCGAGCGCTCGTCGCCTTGACCACGAGAAAATCCACGTCGCTGTCAACGCTCGGATGGCCGTAGGCATAGGACCCGAAAAGGATGATCTTCGCGGGACCATAGCCCTCCCGAATTTTCCGGGCGGCATTCTGAATGAGCTCACGCACTTCCGGCGTCGCGTTCATGGCTATTCCCAATCCTTCACCGTCCCCAGCGGAAAGGTCTTTACCATCTCCGTCTCGATGAATTCCATCGCCTCCGTCGGCGCCATCCGCCAGTAGGTCGGACAAGGCGAGAGGATTTCGACCAGGGAGAACCCCCGCTTCTCCTCCTGGCACAGGAAGGCCCGCTCAATGGCGCGCTTCGCCTCGCGCACCCGCTTGGGCGAGCTTACCGTCACCCGCTTCAGATAGGCCGCGCCCTCCAGTTGCGACAGCAGCTCGCACACCCGGATCGGGTTGCCGTGGGTCGCCTTGTCCCTCCCCTCGGGCGTGGTGGAGGTCCGCTGGCCAAGCATCGTTGTCGG
The DNA here is from genome assembly GCA_013152475.1 of Planctomycetota bacterium. Lineage (GTDB taxonomy): Bacteria > Planctomycetota > Brocadiia > JAADGH01 > JAADGH01 > JAADGH01. The sequence goes on along the minus strand of JAADGH010000184.1, from coordinate 18,476 downwards.
GGCCATCTGGCCTTGGGTCATACCGTACACCGCGTTGTTGATGAAAATCACCGAGATGTTCTCGCCGCGATTGGCCGCGTGGATGACCTCCGCCGTGCCGATGGCCGCCAAGTCGCCGTCGCCCTGATAGGAGTAGACGATGCAGTCGGGGTGCACCCGCTTGATCCCCGTCGCCACGGCCGGCGTCCGGCCGTGGGCGGCCTCGGTGATATCAAAATCCAGGTAGCAATAGGCCAGCACGGCGCACCCCACGGGGGCGGTCCCGATGATCCGATCCCGCAGGCCGTGCTCGTCCACGATCTCGGCGATCAGCTTGTGGGCGACCCCGTGACCGCACCCAGGGCAGTAATGCGTCGGCACATCCAGCAGGGCCTTCGGCCTGGAATAGGTCTTTCGCCGCTTTTTCGAGTGTGTGGCTGTGCTCATCGCTTCCCTCTATCCGGCGGCCTCGCGCTGCTCACGGAGCCGCATCACTTCCCCCAGGATCTCTTTCGACGTTGGCACGGCGCCCCCGCCCCGTCCGTAAAAATGGACGGGCCGCCGCCCCTCGACGGCAAGACGAACATCCTCCACCATCTGGCCGTAGCTCATCTCCACGACGAGGAACGACCCCACCGACACCGTTAGCTCCCGAATCTGCTCCGTCGGGAATGGCCAGAGCGTGATGGGCCGCAACAGGCCGATCCGCACGCCGTTCGCCTTGGCCAGCTTGAGAACTTCGCGGCAGATGCGCGCCGATGTGCCGTAGGCCACCAGCGCGATGTCGGCCTCCTCCAGGTCGTACGTCTCGCAACGGACTTCCTTCGCCCGGATCTCGGCATACTTCGCCTGGAGGTGCAGATTGAACTGCTCCAGGTCCCCCTTGATCCAGTAGAAGGACTTGACGATGTTGCGCTCCCGCCCGTTCCTGACCCCCGTCAGGGCCCAGTCCTTCGCCGGAAGCGTACACGGGGGGCGGTCCTTGAACTCCACCGGCTCCATCATCTGGCCCAACTGCCCGTCGGCCAGGACCAGGACCGGAATCCGATACAGGTCCGCCAAGTCGAAGGCATCGTAGACCACGTCGGCGAACTCCTGGACGGAATAGGGCGCCAAGACGATCAGGTGATAGTCCCCGTGGCCGCCGCCCTTCACCGCCTGGAAGTAATCCGACTGCGACGGCGAGATATCCCCCAGCCCCGGCCCGCCGCGCTGGGCGTTAATGATCACGGCCGGGAGCTCGCTGCCGGCCAAATACGATATCCCCTCCTGCTTCAGGCTGATCCCCGGGCTGGAGGAGGAGGTCATTACCCGCTCCCCCGCCGCCGCCGTGCCGTAGACCATATTGATGGCCGCCAGCTCGCTTTCGGCCTGAATGAACGTTCCCCCCACCTCGGCCAGGCGCCGGGCCATGTATTCCGTCAGCTCATTCTGCGGTGTGATTGGATAGCCGTAGTAGAAGCGACAACCGGCGCGCACTGCCCCTTCTCCGGCCGCTTCATTCCCGGCCATCAGACGTCGTTCCGTCATGAGTTTCCTATGCCCAGGGGGCAAAACCTCGGGAATGTGCTTGAACAGACCGTATTATACAGACCCGGCAGGCCGATGTCAAGGAAATCGCGGGGCAAAATGCGACAGTCCCGCCACCCCGAGGGCCGCAAATATTACGCCCCCCTCATTAGGGATCTCTAATTGTGCTTCCGTCCAGCCCTTTCCCGCCCGCATTTTCCGGCGTCCGAGGCCATTCAGCCGCACGCCCTGTTCCCTCGGAAATGCCATTGACTCCGCTCCGGCGCTCTGGTATTATTCAGCGCACACGCAGACCGGCCGCATCCTCACAATCTTCTCGGAGGGAGAGGGCGATGGAATTCACCGTGTCGCAGATCGCCAAGAAAGTCCAGGGCGAACTCCTCGGCCCGAGCCTCACCATCATCACCGGCGTCGCCAGCCTTACCGGCGCGCGCGAGGGCGACATCGCATTTGTGAAAGACGACGCCTTCGTCAAGGCCGCCCGCAGCACCCGCGCCTCCGCGCTGATCGCCCATCGAAAGATCGAGAAATACGACGGGCCCCAGATTATCTGCGAGAACCCGCATCTGGCCTTTGTCACTATGGTAAATCTCTTCCTCGCCGAGAAGGCCCGCCCCGGTCCCGGCGTCCACAAGACGGCCGTTATCGCCAAGACAGCCGTCATCGGCAAGAACGTCGCCATCGGCGCGCACGTCGTCGTCGGCGAGCATTCGGTCATCGGATCCAACTCCGTCATTCACCCCAACGTCACCATTGGCGACCACGTCAAGATCGCCTCCGGCGCCCTCCTCTACCCCGGCGTCGTAATCCGCGAGGGGACACGCATCGGCCACCGGGTCATCATCCACTCCAACAGCGTCATCGGCGACGACGGCTTCGGATACATCCAGCACCACGGCAAGCACGTCAAAATCCCCCAGGCCGGCACGGTCAAGATCTGCGACGACGTCGAGATCGGCACCTGCGTCACCATAGATCGCGCCGCCCTCGATGTGACCGTGATCGGCAGCGGCGTGAAGATCGACAATCACAGCCACATCGCCCACAACGTCGAGATCGGCGAGAACTCCCTGTTGATCGCCTTCGCAAAGATCGCCGGCGGGGCGAAGATCGGCAAGAACGTCATCATTGCGGAGGACGTAGGCGTCACTGACAACATCACCATCGGCGATGGCTGCCTCATCGGCGGCGGGTCGAAGGTCTACAAGTCGGTTAAGGCCGGTGAAGTCGTCTGGGGCTCCCCCGCCAAGCCCATGCAGCTCGAAAAACAGATCCAGGCCACGCTCAAAAAGCTCCCAAAGATGCGCGAGACACTCCGGCGCCTGACGAAGAAGCAGGGCCCCGCGGAGTGACCCCCCCTCGTCCCCGGGTTTTGCTTCTCGATTTTCCACCCGACATTCCGTGACGTGGCGGGAGCTACCGATGCGGACTGCGGTCGCGGACGATGGGCTTGAAGATGTGGTAGCCGCCCTTCTTGTAGGTCCGGACCAGCTTCTTGTACATCCGCTCGTCCTCGTACCGCCCGATCACCGCCCCGCCCGATCCGGAAAACTTCACGTTCGCCCCCACCGCCCGGCCGCGCTGGACCATGTCCAGGTTCCGCTCGCTGATCGTGTAAAGGCCCGCGCGCAGGTCGAAGTTCGCATCCATCAGCCGCCCCAACTCCCGAAAGTCGCCCCGCTCCAGGCACGCCTTCCCCTCCTCGGCAAGGCTGGCGAACTGCTTCATGGCGCGGACCACCTTCCGATCCCCCTTGTTGAAGCGGGCGCGGATGTCATTGTGCACCTTCTCCGATCCCTCGCTCAGGTCGGTGCGATAGGCGATGAAGAGCGGCGGCAGGAGCTTCGGCCCGATGGCCTCGTAATGCCCGTGCCCGCGCGTTTTCACGATGTGCTTGCCGAAGTCCATGTAGACCACACCCTCATAGACCTGGATCACCCGGTCTTGCAGGCCCGCCGAGAGACCGAGCTCCTCTGTTTCCACGCTCAGGATGAGGTTCGGCTTCAACGGCATGGCCACCTCTACGCCGTAGAACTCCATGAGGCAGCGGAGCGTGGCGGTGATAATGGCGCTCGAACCGGCCAAGCCGACCTGGCGGGGAATGTTGGACTCATACTCGACGGTAAAGTTCTTCGGCTCGATAAGGACCCCCTCGCCCGCGCAGTAGTCGGCGAATTTCTTGATCGTCGCCTTGATGAGCCGGACGCCGCCGTAGTACCCGTTCAGCCGGACGTCCTCCACCAACTCGGCCAGGTTGCCGAACCGGGAGTGGTCTTCCTGCCTCAGCAGTATCTCCAGCATAGGGCTCTCATAGAGCGTCACCGTGGCGCGGTAGTTTCGCACGATGACGGAGATGGTCTTGCCAAAGTACCCGTCCGACGGGTTTCCGAGCAGCCCGGCGCGGGCGTAGGCGTGCTTGCGGATAATCATCGAATTCCCTCGAAGAGAGCATCTGTGTCCAATGATTCTTCCATAGCATCGGCAACGGCGTCGCAATCGCTAATGTTCTTAATATGACGAATTACGCCCAGGATCCGCACGCCCGCATGTCCCTCGATCTCGCCCGGGTTCGTCTCCTCCGACACCCCCCACGAACCGTCTACGACCTGGTTCAGGACGACGCCGGCGATCCTCAGCGAGCGACTTCTTGCCGCCTCGACGGTGAGGAGCGTGTGGTTGATCGTGCCGAGTCCCGTTCGTCCGACGATCACCACCGGCAGAGCCATTCCCTTCGCAAGGTCGGCGACAGTGATGCCCTCGGCAAGCGGGACCAGCAGCCCGCCCACCCCCTCGACGATCAGGAATTCGTGCCTGCCCGCCAGGGACCGGAACGCATCCCACACCTTCTGCAGGTCGATGGGGCGGCCGCATCGTCGCGCCGTCACCGTCGGAGCGAGGGGTTCCGGCGGGCAAATCGGGTTGATCTCCTCCATCGGATCGTCCGACCCGGCGGCCTTCGCCAGCGCCACCGCATCCTCGCTCGGCTCTCCCCCGGACGCAACCGGCTTCATCACGCCGACGTCCACGCCGCGCCGCTTGAGCACCCGGGCGATGCCCGCCGCGACGACGGTCTTGCCGACCTCGGTGTCCGTGCCGGTAACGAAAAGGCCCTTCGCGCTCATTCACCCTCCGTGACGGTGGTGATGCACTCGTGGATAACATCGAGCATCCGGTTGAGTTGCTCCTCGGTGACGCAGAGCGGGGGCATGAGGACGATCACATTCCCCAGCGGCCGGAGGATGAGTCCGCACCGCCGCGCCGCCAGGACCACCTGGATCCCAATCTTTTCGTCCCAGTCATACGGCGTCTTCGTCTCCCGATCGTGCACTAGCTCGACGCCGGCCATGAACCCGCGCTGACGGACGTCGCCAACATGTTCAAGATCAGAAAATTCCTTCAGACGACGCTCCAGCAGGGCGATCTTCGGCTGGAGTGCGTCGAGCACTCGCTCTTTTTCGAACACGCGGAGACTACCGAGCGCCGCCGCGCAGGCCAGGGCATTGCCCGTGTAGGTGTGGCCGTGAAAGAAGGTCTTCCTCTCGGAATAGTCGCCGAGAAAGGCGTCGTAAATCTCGTCGGTGGCGAGGGTTGCGGCCAGGGGAAGATAGCCCCCCGTGATGCCCTTGCCGCAGGCGAGGATGTCCGGTTTTACCTGTTCGTGAAAACACGCAAACATCTTCCCCGTCCGGCCGAAGCCCGTCGCCACCTCGTCGCAGACCAGGAGCGTATCATTGTCCCGGCAGATACACTCGGCCTCTTTCAGGTATCCCTCCGGCGCGACGATTATCCCTGCCGCGCCCTGGACCAGCGGTTCAAGGAAGACGCCGACGACCTCGTCACGGTGCTGTTCCACGATCTCGCGCAGCTTTTTCGCGCACGCCATGCCACACGTCTTGGGATCGAGTCGCAGCTCGCACCGGTAGCAGAAGGGCGACGGCGCGTGGAGGACATCGAAGAGCAGCGGCCGGAAGGTTTCGTGGAAGAGGTCGATCCCCCCGAGGCTCACGGCCCCGATCGTGTCGCCGTGGTAGGCGTTGGTCAGGCTTACGAAGCGGGTGCGCTGGGGCTGGCCCTTGTGCCGCCAGTACTGGAAGGCCATCTTGAGGGCGATCTCCATCGCCGTCGCGCCGGCATCGGAGTAAAAGACCTTGCTCAGTCCCTCCGGTGTGATCTCGACCAGCTTCTCCGCCAGCTCGATAGAGGGGACGTTCGCCAGCCCGAGGAGGGTGGAGTGGGCGACCTTGCCGAGTTGTTCGATGACCGCGCCGTCGATCTCCTTTTTGCGGTGGCCGTGGACGTTGCACCAGAGCGACGAGACGCCGTCGATGTATTCGTTCCCGTCGATGTCGCGGAGGATCGCACCCTCTCCCTCGGCGATGACGAGAGGATCACCCGCCAGGTAGTCCTTCATCTGGGTAAACGGATGCCAGACGTGCTTCTTGTCGCGCTCTTGCCGGTTCATCGAGAAGTAACTTCGACGTGTGTGCCTTTTCCCGCCTTCAGGGCGGCCGCCGCATTGCCCAGGTTGACCGACACCTCCAAGAGGCCGGAACCGCCGAAGAGCGCAAGGATTTCCCTTTTCCCGACAGCGCCGTAGGAGGACTTGACGCCCTTGATGATCTTGTCAGCAATCCGTATCTTGCACTGCGACTTCCGAATCATTACAAGGTCCGAGTCGCGGATGTTCGTAATAAGGTTGCCGAATCGGTCGATGTGAATCACCTCGCCGCGCACGCACTCCCGATCGTGCCGGGGGCGGGGCAGGTCCAGCTTCTCGATCCTCTGCAGCGATTCTCCAAAGTCCCGCAGCGCCATACCGTTAGCGATGTGTGCGGCCACGGGTGCAAAGATGTCGCGACCGTGAAACGTCCAGCTTACGTCCGGCAGGAAGTACTCCCGATTCGTCAGTTCCACCACCTCTGCCGGCGGGGTGTCGGCGGTGATGAGGCTCACGATGCCGTTGTCGGGCACGACGAAGTAGTGCCCCTCAGCGCGCAGGGCGATGGCCTTGCGCTCCGTCCCCACGCCGGGGTCCACCACGGCCACGTGCACCGTCCCGCGCGGGAAATACCTGTAGGATGACTTCAGCACATAGGCCCCGTCGAAGACATCCTGCGGGGCGATGTCGTGCGTCAGGTCCACCACGCCGACATCCGGCGCAATGCCCAGGATGACGCCCTTCATCTGGCCCACGTACGGGTCCCTCAGGCCAAAGTCGGTCAGGAGGGTGATGATGCGGGCCGATTTTCGATCCATCGCATTCTTCATGACAGGGATTATACCAGAACGTCTGGGGGCGCACAACAGCAAAGCATGGAGCGACTCCCGGCTACAGACCGCACGCCACCTTGACCTCCGCCAACGCCTCCACCAATCGCTCGATGTCCTCCGCACTGTGCGCGGCGGAGACGGTGAGGCGGAGGCGGCTGGTGCCCTTTGGGACAGTGGGCGGGCGGATGGCAGGAATAAGAATGCCGCGCTCGTCGAGGGCGGAAGATACGGCAGTCGCCCTGGCGGCATCGCCGATGATGATGGGGAATATCTGGCTGGCGCTGTTGCCGGTATCCAGCCCCAAGTCGTCCAGGACCTTCCGCACGTGCTCGACATTCTGCCACAGGCGTTCACGCAAGTGCGGCGACTCGGAGATCCGTTTCAGCCCAGCCGTTGACGCGGCACATGCCGCAGGCGGGAGCGAAGTGGTGAGCATGAACGTCCGCGCGCAATTTTGCAAAAACGAAACGAGAGCGCCGGTCCCGCACACGAACCCGCCGATGGACCCGACGGCCTTGCTGAGCGTACCCATGCGAACGTCGATCTCGTCTTTCACGCCGAGGCGCTCCGCCACGCCCCGGCCCCTCTCGCCGAAGACGCCCGTGGCGTGGGCCTCGTCCACCATGACCACCGCATCATGCTCGCGCGCGATCTGCACGATTTCCGGCAGCGGGGCCAGGTCGCCGTCCATGCTGAAAACCGAATCGGTGACGACCAGCGCGCGGCGATAGTCGGGCCGGCGCGCGAGGCGCTTGCGGAGACTGTCCATGTCGCAGTGTTCGTAAAAGCGAAACGTCGAGCGCGACAGCCGGCAGCCGTCGATGAGGCTCCCGTGGTTCAGCCGGTCGCCGATGACGAGGTCCCCCTCACCGACCAGGGCCGGGATCGTGCCGACGTTGGCCATGTAGCCCGTGGGGAACACAACGGCGGCGGCGGTCCCCTCGAACTCGGCGAGGGCCCGCTCCAGCTCGGCGTGCGGCGTCATGGTACCCGACACCAGCCGCGCCGCGCCCGCGCCCCAGCCGAACTTCCGCATCGTGTCACGCACGGTCGTGAAGAGCTTCGGATGGCTGGCGAGGCCGAGGTAGTCGTTCGAGCAAAAAGACAGGTAGTCTCTACCGCCGATCCGGACGCGCACGCCCTGCCCCGTCTCCAGGGCCCGGAGCGTGCGGAGGAGTCCTTCGTCCTCCAATCGTTTCAGTTCGTCACGGATGAAGTTCATTGCGTATTCCCCCCTGATGCAACCAGCACACACACCTGCCCGCCGAGGCCGGAGGAGATGCTGAGGCCGTTGCGGATCGTTGCCGGCCGGCCGGTCTTCGGCACACAGTCCAGGTCGCACTCGGGATCGGGATGGTCCAGATTGATCGTCGGCGGCAGGAAACCGTCGCGCATGGCCAGCAGGGCGATGGCAAACTCGATGCTCCCCGCCGCGCCGAGCAGGTGACCGGTGAGCGGCTTCGTCGAACTGACCGGTATCCTATCGGCAGCTTCGCCGAAGGCGGTGCGAATGGCCTTCGTCTCCACTGCATCGTTCTGCCGAGTGCCCGTCCCGTGGGCGTTGATGTAGCCGATGTCCTCCGGTGCGATAACGCCTCGACGCAAGGCCGTTCTCAATGCCGCGGCGATGCCCGCGCCGGAGGGATCGTGATGGGTCATGGCGTAGGCCTGGGAGGAGGACGACCAACCGGTGATCGCCCCGTAGCTCGCCGCGCCCCGCCGGCGGGCGTGCTCCTCGGCCTCGACCGCCAGCACACACGCCCCCTCGCCGAGGATGAATCCCTCCCGGTCTCTGTCGAACGGCCGTGCGGCCGTCCCGGGGTCCCCGTTGCCGCGGGCGAGCAGGCGCATCTTGTCGAAGCCGGCGAGGATGGCCGGGGTGATCGATGCGTCCGACGCGCCGGCGAGGACGGCATCGCACGTGCCTGCCTCAATCAGCTCCGCCGCGTGGGCGATGCACAGCGCCCCGGTGGCACACGCGGCGACGATGTTGCCGCACGGCCCGGCCAGACCGTGCCTCTGCCAGACGGCGACGGAGGCCATGTTCGGGAGGAAATCGAAGAGCAGTCTGTTCGTCGGCGGCTCGCCGCGCAGCATCCGCGCCTGCTCCTCATGGACCGTGATGACGCCGCCCTTGCTCGATCCGACAAAGCAGCCGACACGCGAACGATCCATCTCGGCCAGGGGGAGTCCCGCATTCCTGACCGCTTCCTCGGCCGCATGCAGGGCGAAGCGGATGAAGGGGTCGCGATCGGCGGCGGCGAGCCACGCGCGGTCCACCTGCGCGCCGATGCGGGTCTTCTGTCCGGTCAGGTCGATGTCGTGCAGGACGCCGGCCGCGCTTCGGCCCTCCTTGACCGCCTGCCAGGTGGTCTCACGGTCGGGGCCGAGGGGAGAGATCATGCCGATGCCGGTGACGAGGGCGCGCCTCATGGGGTCATCCCCAGGTCGTGGAACATGCGGCGGTCGTCGTCCGCGCAGCGGCCCTCAGTGGTGAGGTAGTTGCCGATCATTGTGCCGTTCGCGCCGGCGTAGAACATCCAGCTCTGGAGGTCGCGGAGGCTCACCTCGCGGCCGCCGCAGACGCGGATCTCCTGCTCCGGCAGGATAAACCGGTAGAGGGCGATGATCTTCAGCAGGTCGAGCGGCGGGGTCGGTTCCATGTCTCCGAGCGGCGTGCCGGGGATGGGGTTGAGGAAGTTCAGAGGGACGGAATCAACGCCAAGCTCGCGCAGCGTGAAGGCCAGGTCGATGCGATCTTCCCATGTCTCGCCCACGCCGAAGATGCCCCCGCAGCAGACTTCGAGTCCAGCATCCTTCGCGACACGGATCGTGTCCACGCGGTCCTCGAAGGAATGGGTCGAGCAGATGTTGGGGAAGTGGCCTTCGGATGTTTCGAGATTGTGATGGTATCGCTCAAGTCCGGCTTGCCTCAATTCCTCGGCGGCCTCCTTCGTAAGCGAGCCGAGGGAGGCGCAGGGCGTAATGCTCCCCATTGCCACAAGGGCCCTCACCGCATCGAGCACCGCCGACCAGTCGTCCGTGTCGCAGGCGCTCTCGCCGCTGGTAACGATGCCGAATCGGTGGCTGCCCATTTTCTTCGCGTTATCAGCGGCGTGAACGATCTTGTTTCGCTCCACGAGGTCGTACTCCGCAATCGACGCCTGGTGGTGGACCGACTGGGCGCAGAAGCGGCAGTCCTCCGTGCACTTGCCCTGCTTCGCGCTGATGACGGAGCAGAGGGTGATGCGGTCGCCGTGGTGGGCATAGCGAATGGCGTTGGCCCAGTAGAGCAGGTCGTAGACGCCCTGTCCGGTCACACCGGCGAGACCGGCCGCGTCGTCGCGGGAAATGTCCGACCCGCTCAATGCGGCTTTCGCGATTTCGGAAATTTGTTTATTCATAGCCACTTGCTCTTGCTGCGTCGGAGACTTCGGCCGTTCGCACGCTCCTTCACGTACCGGCCGGGTACGCTGGCCAAGCAGAACGTAGAAGCGGTATCTTGCCGCTTCATGGAGAGGCTGGAAGCCTCTTCTACATTGCGACTCCGCGCACCCGCAGAATGATGGCGGGTCAATGGCCCGCCCTACATGTGCTGCCTCGAGAGATTCCAGTAGATCACAAACGCGCCGGCAGCGCCGACGATCAAGTATACCACACCCGACGTCCAAAATCCCAGGCAGAGCTTGCCGAGGCCGAACATGGACCCGAAGATGAGGGCCACGCCGGCGATCCAGTTGACGAGATCGCGGCCGTAGCGCGGGCGCGCCTCGGGGGGCAGATCGACCCGCGCGGCAATCGGCCCCCAGAAACCGGGCGGCCGAACGCGGCGGTAGAACTCCACCAGCGTCTTCTCGGCGACGGGCCGGGTGAGAAACGTCACGACCAGACAGACAACAAGCGACACGAGCACGGTGATCAGGAGCGTCTCCTGGGAGGAGGGCCTTCGCATGAGTTCGAGCTTGACCGGCGCGACATACAGGAGGATCGACACGACGGAGCTCGTGACCATCGCCGCCACCTCCGTCCAGGCGTTCACCCGCCACCAGAACCAGCGGAGGATGTAGACGATGCCGACGCCGGAGCTAAAGGCGAGGAGGAACTCGAAGATGTCCTTGATGCTCTTGAACTTCAGCGACATGAGGGCGCTGATGACCATGAACGCCACGGAGGCGATCCGCGCGATGAAGACGTAGTGCTTCTCCCCGGCTTGTTTCACCAGGAAGCGCTTGTAGATGTCGTTGACGAAGTAGGCCGAAGCGAGGTTGATGTGGGTGCTGATGGTGGACATGAACGCGGCGAAGAAGGACGCGACCATCAGCCCGAGCAGTCCTGTCGGCAGGAGCGTCATGAACATATGGACATAGACCGATTCATCATCCACGCCCTTGGGCAGGTGCTTGAGCGTTGGGAAGGCGGCGATGGAGGCGAGCGCCACGATCACCCACGGCCACGTGCGCAGGGAGTAGTTGGCGATGTTGAACCACAGGCTCGCGAGGAGGGAGTCCTTCTCGCTCTTGCACGCAAGCATCCGCTGGATGATGACGCTGCCGCCGTCGGAGTTCTTGTTGGCCCACCATTGGATGGAGAGGAACACGAAGAAACTCGTGACGGCAGGGGTCCAGAACTCCTTGCTGAACACCGTCTTGGCCGACGGAAACTCCGGGAAGAACCGGAGCACTGCGCTCGATGCGCCCTTCACGCCGATGACGGCGTCGCGCAAGCCGGTGAAACCGCCGTTGATCTCAACGCAACGGACGGCGAGGACGACGGATGCGAAGATGGCGATGGCGAACTGGATCATGTCGGTAACGACAACCCCCCAGAGGCCGGACAGGGCGCTGTAGGTAACCGTGATGCCGCACGAGATGACGAGCGCCTCCCACCGGCCGATGCCGAAGGCGACCTGGAAGAACTTGAGCATGGCGAGGATCACCCAGGCCATGGTGATGCAGTTGATATAGAAGGCCAGGTAGACGCCGCGGAAGCCGCGGAGGATGGCCGCCGGCTTGCCCGAGTAGCGCAGTTCGGTGAACTCGACGTCGGTGATGACCTCCGACCGCCTCCACAAACGGGACATGAAGAAGACGGCGAACATGCCGCCGATGGCAAAGCTCCACCAGACCCAGTTGCGCCAGATGCCCTCCTTGCGAATGAGGCCGGTGACGAAAAGCGGCGTGTCCGACGCGAAGGAGGTGGCGACCATGGACGTGCCGGCGATCCACCAGGGCAGGTCGCGGCCGGAGACGAAGAAGTCCTTCGTGCTCTTGCCGGCGCGGCGCATGTAGAGCAGGCCGACCACGGCCGTGCCGAGGAAATAGACGACGAGGATGATCCAGTCAATGGTGTGCAATGCACAATCCTCTTTGCTCAAGGAATACGACGTCGGTCCTTTGTGGAAGGCCCCTCACATCCCACCCCTGGATTCCCGCTTTCGCGGGAATGACATACTCAAGAGACTATAGAAAACCCAAAGCCCACTTTGCCCCCCAGGCGCCCTGTGCTGACAGTGTTACCTGAACACGCATGCCTATGGCGCAGACGAACGATGTAACACAGCGTACCAAGCCGCTATGGCACTGAACAAAGACGCCAAGACGGACACGAACGCAATCCACCAAAGCTTCGAGTTCCTGAAGTGTCGCTCCGCCTCCATGACGCGGCGCTGCAGTTTTGGTTCGGCTGCCTGCCCCATTTTATCGACCATGTCCCACATCCAAGGGCTGACGCCAAGCTTCTTCACTCGTTCCCTGAGTGCGTCGCCCTGCAGCAGTTTCCCCTTGGCTTTCTCCCTCTCATTCGAGCATCCAACACCACATCCGCCGGTGCAAGAGGACCCCAAACGTCATTCCCGCGAAAGCGGGAATCCAGGATTGGCAGTAAAGCCATGCAACGCCAAGTATTCCGTCATTCCTGGTGAAACGCAAATCCATGCCTCATCCACAAATCTCATCATAGAGGTCCTTCCACCGGGGGTTCGCCTTCTCGATGAGCGCGAGCTTCCATGCGCGTTGCCATTTCTTGATGCGTTTCTCACGGGCAATGGCTGATTCTGCCGACCCGTGGACTTCGTACCAGACGAGCCGGTCCACACCATACTTCTTCGTGAAACCGTCGATGAGCTTTTCCCGATGCTCCCAGATCCTCTTTGCCAGGTCAGAGGTCACACCGGTGTAAAGTGTTCCGTTTCGTTTACTGGTGAGAATGTAGACATAGAAGGTCTTCATTCTGGCTCTTCCGCTTCAGGTCAGCCCTCCACGCCCGTCCCTGGATTCCCGCTTTCGCGGGAATGACCAAGGCTTGCTCAGGGCCTGCTCGCAGCGAAACCCTATATGGACTAATGGAACGGTGTACTTAGCCGCCCAGCGCCCTCCGCACGAAGCCACCGCACTCGTCGAGACGTTTGATGGCCTCGTCATATCCCAGCCCCAACTTCCGCATCACGATGGCCACCTTCGCGTGGCCATGGGCGCATTCGAGGAGATGTGTTGCCTCCTCGCGGGACACATCGGTTACCGCCATGACGATCCGCTCGGCGCGGTCCTGAAGCTTCTCGTTCCTCACCTGCAGGTCCACCATCAGGTTGCCGTAGACCTTGCCGAGCTTGATCATCGCCGTCGTGGTCAGCATGTTGAGGACCAGCTTTGTCGCCGTACCGGCCTTCATGCGGGTGGACCCCGTCACCACCTCCGGCCCGGTCACGGGGAGGATGGTCACGTCGGCCTCCACTTCGCCCCGCACCTCCGGATTGCAGCAGAGGAAGATCGACCCGGCCCCGATTTTCCGCGCGTGCGCCAGTGCGCCCCGGACATAGGGCGTGGTGCCGCTGGTGGCGATGCCGACGATGACGTCCCCGGCCGTGACGCCGCGCTCGATGAGGATTTCGGCGCCGTCTTCGGGACGGTCCTCCGCCCCCTCGATGGAGCGGACGAGCGCATCAAGCCCGCCGGCGATGATGCCCTGCACCATCTCCTGGTCCGATCCGAACGTGGGCGGGCACTCCGAGGCGTCCAGCACGCCCAGCCGCCCGCTTGTCCCCGCGCCGACATAGAACAGCCGCCCCCCGTTCTTGAACGCATCAACGATGATGTCCACGGCCCGGGCAATGTGATCGAGCTGAGACCTCACCGCGTCGATCACCGTGGCGTCTTCAGTGTTGATGATCTCGACGATCTCGCGGGTGGAGCAACAATCAATGTCTTGAGAGCGTTCGTTGCGTTTCTCGGTTGTCAGGTTTCCACGATCCAGCGGCATACCTCGGTCTCTGCGGCAAAAGTGGTCTTGCTCGACACGCTCAAACAAGTTGGGGGCTATCAAGAGAACTCATGTTGCCCGAGGAAACCGACCTTTGGAGTGCGCAAGCCTTGCTTGCGGCTTATCGAGCGGGAGCCATGCTCCCGCCCGTGACCGAAGCATGGCTTCGGCCACACGAAGGCTGGAGCATGGCTCCAGCACTCCAAATCCTCGCTCCATGAGTATTCTTGATACCCCAAAACAAGTTTGAGCGTGGCACATCGTTTTCGCCGGGCAGCCGGTTCAACGTAGAAAAGGCTTCCCGCCTCTTCGGAAGCGGCAAGATGCCGCTTCTACTTTAGCCGTCTCTCCGGCTTCACCCTTCCAGCGTCCAATAGCATTATTTTGCACCCGGGATGATCTTCCCCAAGACAACCCGCTCTTTTGCGCCGGTCGCGCCGGGGACGTTGTTCGGGATGCCGTTCAGCGTGGCATTGGCCAGGATGGCGAAGGACACGGCCTCTTTCGCATCGGCATTGATGCCATATTCGTCGATGATCCGAACAGGAACGGGATCGAGCCGGTCGCGAATCATTCCCACCAGTGTCGGGTTATGCGCCCCGCCGCCGCACAGGATGACCTCGTCGATGCCTCGAATGGGATTTAGAAACTTCTTGTAGGCCACAGCAATGCTCTTTGCTGTAAACATAGTCACCGTCGCGGCGAGATCGGGGAAGGGCATGCGGAAGCGGCGGAAGAGCGCGTCGGTGAACTGCACGCCGAACTTTTCCCGGCCTGTGCTCTTCGGCGGTCTCTGGCGAAAGAAAGAATCCTGCATGAGCGAGGCCAGGGCCTTTTCGTGAACCATGCCTTTCGCGGCGAGCTTGCCGCCCAGGTCGCATTTCAACTTCCCCCGCGTGGCCAGGACGGCGACGCGGTCAAGGATCATGTTGCCAGGCCCCGTATCGAAGGCGATGACGTCCTCCACTCCACCGCCGGCAGGCAGGAAGGTAACGTTGGCGATGCCGCCGATGTTCTGGACGGCGCGGGTCTTCGTGCGGTCGCGAAAGAGGACATAATCCGCATAGGGCACAAGGGGCGCCCCCGTACCGCCGGCGGCGATGTCACGCGGGCGGAAGTCGGCCACGGTGGTAACGCCGGTCTTCTGGGCGATGATCGACGGCTCGCCGATCTGAAGCGTCGAGAGATAGGCCCTTCCTCCTGTCTTGCGCGGCTTGGCCACATGGTAAATTGTCTGCCCGTGCGACCCGATGACATCGATGGATGAGAGGGGGATGTGGCGCTTCCGGGCCAGATCGATCAGGGCATCGGCGAAGAGATCGCCCAGCACAAAGTTCATATGGCAGACACTCCGGGAACTACTCGTCTCTCGCTCAAAAAGGTCGAAGATTCGCTTGCTCGCGGCGTGGGGATAGGGGAAGGTCTCAAACGCCAGCACGTCCACCCTGCGGCCCCGGATGTCCACGATGCACGCATCGATCCCATCGCACGACGTGCCGGACATGAGCCCGGCCGCGCGCCTTCCCTTCTTTGTCATCGTGAAGAGGCCTCCTGAACAAGGGCCCGAAACAGGGCGAGGTGTTTTTCCTCGTCGATCAGTTTCTCCGGGTGCCACTGGATGCCGAGGATGTGCCGATGCGCCGTGCTCTCGATCGCCTCGATCACGCCGTCCTCGGCTCGTGCGCTGATGATTACCGGCTCGGTCACGGCCTTCACGGCCTGGTGGTGGGAGCTGTTGGCAAGAATCTCCTCGACCTGGAGGATCCCGGCCAGTTTTGTCCCCGGCTCGATACACACCATGTGCCGGGGGTATGTTCCGCCCTCGGCAGAATGCTTGATGTCGGTCTTGAGCTGATCGGGCACGTCCTGGTAGAGCGTCCCGCCGAAGGCGACATCGAGCACCTGGCAGCCGTAGCAGATGGCCATGACGGGCATGTCGCGCTCGATGGCCGCTTTCGCAAACATGAAGTCGGACGTCTCGCGCCGTTCCGCCACGAGTTTGGTTTTTGGATGCTGCTCCTCGCCGTATCGCTCCGGCCGGATGTCCGCACCGCCGGTGAAGATCATGGCATCGAGCTTGTCGAGAATGGCGAGGGCGTCTTCCCGCTCGTGCACCTGGGGCACGATGATCGGCACACCTCCGGCCGCCTGCACAGCATCGACGTAGGAGGCCGGGACCGTGCACTGACCCAGGCCGGGCTTGCTTTCATTGAAGTTGCAGCTCACACCGATAAGGGGCTTCACCGCTTCAGTATCTCCCCGTGCATTGATTCCGATTGTTCACCATCGGCGAGGGCGACCTTGCCGTTCACGATAACATATTTGATCCCGGCGGAATACTGGTGGGGGGACTCGAATGTGGCGCGGTCGGTGATTGCATCCGGGTCGAAGACCACCACGTCCGCATGCCAGCCCGGCCTCAGCGCCCCGCGCTCCTTCAGGCCAGCCCTCTCGGCAGGGAAGAGGGTCATCTTGTGGAGGGCCTGCTCCAGGGAAAGGACCTTCTCTTCCCGAACATATTTCCCCAGCACGCGGGCGAACGTGCCGTAGGTGCGGGGGTGGGGTTTGCCAACGCTCAGGAGGCCGTCCGTCTCGCGAAAAGCCGCATCGGAGCCCACCATGACGAAGGGCCACGAGAGAATCTCGCGCAGGTTCTCCTCCGCCATGCTGAAGATGACCACGGACACCTGGCCGCGCGCCTCGATCAGGAGATCGAAGGCGGCGTCGATGGGGTCCTTGCCCTGCTCCTCCGCGATTGCGGCAATGGTCCTTCCCTCGAACTCTCCCATGCCTTCAACGGGGATGTGGGCGATAAGGATCTGCTGCCACCTCTTGTCCCCGCGCCGGGCTGCCATGACCTCGGTCTTGATCTTGGCGCGGCTGCCGGGGGCTGTCAGCCGCCCGATTTCCTCATCGATTCCTCCCGCGCAGGCCCACTCGGGCAGGATAGTTTCGAGCCCGGTGGAGGAAGCGATATAGGGGTACCGGTCGCAGGCGAAGTCCACGCCTTTTTCATGCTCGGCCCAGAGTTTCTCTTTAAGCCACTCGATCTTCGGCCAGTTTGCCTCGCCCGCAACTTTCAGATGGGAGATCTGCAAGCGCGCCCCGCTGCGTCGGCTGATGTCCAGCGCCTCCTCGATGGCGTCTTCGAGGCGATCTCCCTCGCTGCGGATGTGGCTGGCATAGACGCCGTCATACTCGGCCACCACCCTGCAAAGCGCAACGATCTCGTCGGCCTTGGCGTAGCACCCGGGGGGATAGATCAGGCCGGTGGAGAGCCCGATCGCGCCGTGCTCCATGGCCCGTCGGACGTGATCCTTCATCTGCGCCAATTCATCGGGGGTGGGTGCGCGGTCGGCATAGTCCATGACAGCCGACCGCACGCTTCCGTGCCCTACCAAAAAGGCGCGGTTGATCGCCGTGCCCCTCTGCCTGGCCCTGTCCCAGTATTCGTCGATGTTGGACCAGTCGATGTCAAGGCCGAACTTCTCGAAGTATTCCTGCTCCTGTTGCTTGAATCTTCCCGCCATGGGGAAGGGCGAGACGCCGCAATTGCCGGCGATCTCGGTGGTTACGCCGTCGTGGACCTTGCTGGCAGCGGAGGGGGAGACCAGGGGATAGCAATCGCTGTGGGAGTGGATGTCGATGAATCCTGGAGCCACGATGCAGCCGGATGCATCCAACACGGAGGGGGCCTTGAGGGGAGACAGTTCGATCCGAGCAATCCGGCCGTTGCGGATGGCGAGAGCGGCAGGAACGGCGGGCGCGCCGGTGCCATCCACAAGGATACCGTTCTCGATAACGAGGTCGTAAGCCGATGACATGAGCCAACCCTATCCCGGGAGAATAGCAAGCGCCGGTGGGAGGAGAGGAAAACCGGTGCACTTCGCGCCCCTCTGTGCGTCGAAAACTGCGCGTAGCCGTTAGTGGCCGTGAATCATGCAGGGAGAATCGTACCGATGGTAGATACCAGTTCTGTTGAGGCCGAGCGCCGTGTCTAAGTCTCTTTGCATCAACTGGAAGTCGCTGGCGATCACACTGGCGTTGTGGTCACGGCGGGCCGACTGGCCGCAGCCGATCATGACACCCACGAGGCCAAAAACCACCAGAACGAGAAGGAATCGCCTCAACATTAGAGATCTCCCTATCGATACATGTGTGAGCAGGAATTCTCAGCGCGCGCTTGAATTGTGGAAATATTGTAGTTTCTTGCAAGGGGCTTGTCAACGAAAAAATCGCCAAAATCTGTGCCGCTATCCCTCATGAGAAAAGCAGCGAAATTCGCGTATTCCCTGGAGGGGCTTACTGGTGATAGCGCTGGTCTTGAACAGATGAATCCGGTGCAACACCGAACGCGGTCTACAACGGGAACGTGGAGTTGGCTGAATTCCTGATCGCCAAAGGGGCCGACGTGAATGCAAAGTCCTGGAACGGCAGAACGC
>JAADGH010000123.1:7241-7543 GCA_013152475.1 Planctomycetota bacterium | reverse complement strand
GCATCGAGTAGAATATCTGCGCGCACTCGCCGCCCGCATCGCGCGTGGCCTCGACGAATTTGAACACGTCGAATCGCTCCCCCTCGCGCTTGTTGTAGGAGAACAGACCGATCGAGTACTGAAAGCTGTAGCAAACCGCGCCGACTCTATTCATAGCTGATTCCTTCCCTACCCGTATCCATTTTGCCAAATGTAGCACAAAGGTTCTTGGGGATATCAAGAGAACTCATGTTCTCCGAGGAAGCCGGTTCTTGGAGTACGCAAGCCATGCTTGCGCCTTTTGGGGCGGGAGCCATGCTGCC
>JAADGH010000123.1:0-7213 GCA_013152475.1 Planctomycetota bacterium | reverse complement strand
GAAGGCTGGAGCATGGCTCCAGCACTCCAAATCCTCGCTCCATGAGTATTCTTGATACCCCAAGAGGTTCTTGATCCTGAAGGGGCTACTCGTCATTCCCGCTTTCGCGGGAATGACGGTGCTGAGTTTCCACCTCTTTATTTAGCTAAGTGGTTACCCCTACCCAAAGCCCATTCGAAACATTTGTGAAGTCTGTCGTTCGTCTCCTTCATTCGATGATGCAGCATCCCCATCATGCGATGGCGGATTTCCCTGTAGGCCGGATCGTCGGCGAGGTTGTCCATCTCCCATGGGTCCTTTTCGAGGTCGTAGAACTCGTCGATGTCCGTCGCGTTGTAGACGTACTTGTAGTTCTCGAATCGGATCATCCGCTGGGAGCAAAGCACCACCATGCCGTGGGACTCCGATACGACGTGGTCCGGCCACGCCACCTCCCCCGCGTCGGCATCGAGCAGCGGCAGCAGGCTTCTGCCCTGGACCACCCCCGGCGGCGTGATGCCCGCGGCGTCCAGGAACGTCGGCATAATATCGGCGGACGAGGCGAAGCGGTCCTCGCGTTCGCCTCGGCGCAGCCCCGGCGCGGCGACGATGAGGGGGATGTGATAGGTCTCCTCATACATGAAGTAGCACTTGTCCATCAGCCCGCCGTGCATGCCGAGCGAGTCGCCATGGTCGGCGGAGAAGACGATGAGCGTATCGTCGTCGAGGCCCAGCTCGGTCAGGCGCGCCAGCATGCGGCCGATCTGATCGTCGATCATCGTGGTGAAGGCATGGGACAGGCGGACGCGCTCCGCCCAGAACTCCCACGGGCGATCCACGCAGTCCGGCCGCATGACCATGCGATGCACCGCCGGCTTGTTCATCTTGTCGTCGCGGAAGTTGCCGTGCTCGGGGATGGGCGCGTCTTTATACATATCCACGTAGTGCTGCGTCGAGTAGTAGGGCGGGTGCGGACCCCAGAAGTTGCACCACATGAAGAAGGGCTTGCCGCTCTGCTTGTAGTCCCCGGCAAAGCGGTCCATCAGGTCGATGGTCGTCTGGGCGAGGAAGTAGGGGACGGTCGCCTCGATGGGGCCCTGGACCACGCCGCCCTTGTGGCCGGCGTTTTCCGTCAGGTCCTCGATCTCGTACGACAGGCCGTTGCTGTCGAGGTACTCCTTGTATTCCGGATACCCGAAGCCGCCCCCGCCGTGGCCGGGGAAGTTGTGCCCCTCGAAGCCGAAATGCTTCGGCAGCGACTTCGCGCCGAGGTGCCACTTGCCCGCGTAGCCCAGGTTGTAGCCGGCCTGCTTGAGCTGCTCGGAGAGCAGGTGCGGCGCGACCTCGAACTCGCTCATCCTGCAGCCGGGGCCGTGGACGTTCGTCGTCACCCTGTGCGTGTGGGGGTACTGCCCGGTCATGATCGTGCCGCGCGCGGGAGAGCACACGGAGCACGTGGTGTAGGCCCGGTCGAACGTCACCCCGCGTTCGGCGATGGAGTCGATGTTCGGCGTCTTGCACACCGGCGCACCGTACGCACCGACGGCATCGCAGCGATGCTGATCCGTAAAAATGAAAAGGATGTTCTTCGGTTTGGACATGTGTTTTTCCTAACTCGCTTGCTCCGCTGTCGCCGCAGGCTTCATGCCTGCGGAAAAGCCGCACCCGTAAAGGGTGCGGCTACATTGCCCTACCGCATCGCAAGATGCTCAACCGTCCCACTCCTCACACCCCCACACGGGCCTGGGATGGCACACAATACGTAGCCGTTTCGACAGGAGGGGGTACGAGCATACCACTTGCCCTGAAGCCGCCGCCCGTATTGTTCCCGTGCACGCGGTGGCGCCGTGCGAGCAGGACGTCCTGGATGCAATCCTCAACACCTTCCGATGTGTCGCAGAATGCTGCCCGCACAGTATATTGTATGCCATGTGCGCCGAACCACAAGAAAAAGTATGGAGTTCGTTCGGTAATTTTTAACAATTCGCGCTGTCCCCCTTAACACAACAGCCCCGGCAATCACACCGGGGCCGATTTGAGTTGAATAAATATACCACACAAAACGGCATTTGTCAAATCTGTCCGTGCGAATTCCAGGAAAAAGGGCTACTGGCCCGCCTCTCTACCCCCCTGCATTTCCAAGGGATGGTGTCGCCGGAATTCCCTCACTAATTTCCGGGCCGCCCCGTTCCAAGAGGTGAGAAGTATTTTAAAAGGTAGGTATTCCCGGAATGGCCCTCGCAGGTTTTTTTCTTGACTCTCCTTCGCGACCGTGATAAAAGCAAAAGTAAAAGGTGGCATTAAAATATTGATTGCTCTCGGGTGGATGTTTCATGTGGAGCATCCTCAGGGAAGATGGTGAGAATCCATCGCAGGCCCGCTGCTGTAACCGGGGACGAAAGCCGCAAGACCCACTGCCCATCTGAAGATGGGTGGGAAGGGGCGGTGAGTAGAACGATCCGGAAGTCAGAAGACCTGCCCGGGAGCGCTTCACGTGATTCTTCGATGGCAAGGAGGTGAAGGCCCGAGTACCGCGGCCCCGATTTCTTCCCTGTGAAGAATCGGGGTTTTTGTTTGTGGTTGGCCCAGATGGGCCGAGCGGGAGGGAAGCAAGGGAAGGCAGTGAGATTCTGCCGCTGCCCCGCAACTGTAATCCGGGACGAACACTGCGACAAGCCACTGACCCGCCTCGTGCGGGCCGGGAAGGCGCAGTCAGTAGGGCGATCGGTAAGCCAGGAGACCTGTCCCGCCTATCTTTGTTGTTCATCTTTTTCCCGAGGGGGAAAAGGAGGGTGCGATGAATCGGTGGTTGGTATGGATGTTTGGGGCGTGGCTGTGTCTTGGAGGGGTGGCGCGGGCCCAAGAGGAGAAGGCCAAACCCGTGGACCCGAAAAAGGCGGAGAAGCAAACGCCTTCCGAGGAGAACGGGGGCGAAGCCAAGAAGAAAAAGGACAAGAAAGAGGGCGAGAAAGACAAAAACAAGTCTGCGGACGAAGACGCGGAAGAAATCGTCGTTACGGCAACGCGGACCTTGCGAAAACTTCGCGAGATCGGAAAGGCGATGACGGTGGTAACGGCGAAGCAGATCGCAGACAAGCACCCCAATACCATGACGGAGGTGCTTCGCGGCCTGCCGGGTGTGCGGCTGGTGAACCAGGGCGGCGTCGGCGGGATACGGACGCTCAGCATCCGCGGGGCCAACTC
Organism: Planctomycetota bacterium; assembly: GCA_013152475.1. GTDB lineage: Bacteria > Planctomycetota > Brocadiia > JAADGH01 > JAADGH01 > JAADGH01. Next base: position 4,030 of record JAADGH010000123.1, on the reverse strand, counting down.
CGATCACACGCTTCTGCTAATCAACGGCGTTCCCCTCGTGGATCCCACCAGTGTCGATTCCGACATCAACTCCTTCCTCGGCGATATCAATCCCGATGATATCGAACGCATCGAGATCCTCCGCGGCGCTCAAAGCACCCTCTACGGCTCCGACGCCATCGGCGGCGTGGTCAACATCATCCTGAAAGAGGGCAAGAGGAAGCCGACCATCGGCGCGACATGGGAAGGCGGCAGCCAGAGCACATCCAAGGAAACCGTGAACGCGGGCGGGTCGTTCGATCTGCCCGTCCTGGATCGTGTTGCGGTGCATTTTACCGGCACGCGCATCGACAGCAACGGCATCCCCGCGCTGGAGGACAAGTACGAAAACACCTCCGCCACCATCAACGGCCGGTTGTTTGTTACGCCCGAGCTGAGCTTTGGCGCGGTCTATCGCCTCCTCAACGTCCACCAGCATTACGATGACTTCGACTCCTTCACCCACTGGCCGCCGCAGCCGGTGCGCGACTCGAACCAGTGGCGCTCGCTCGACCAGGACTTCATGGCCTACGACGTGAAGCACGAACTGGACGACTGGATGGACTACAAGCTCGTTTACAGTGAGTCGAAAACGTCTCGCCTGCTGCACGACAACCTGAACCCAACCGAGGACCTGGGCTTCTACTACTGGCAGCAAGGGACTTTTCTCGGGCGCACGCAGAACTTCAACGCCCAAACGAACATCCATCCCTTTGGCGATCTTCTCACCCTCTCCCTTGGCTACGAGTATGAACGCCATTCCATGCGGAGCACCCAGACCCAATGGACCGGCGACCCGCCGTGGTTCTGGCCGCCCATCTGGCAGTTCGACCGGACCGGTGCGCGATTGCACGACAAGGCGCTCTACATGGAAGCGCAGGTGCAGCTCTGGGAGCGCGTCTTCGTAACCGGCGGAGTGCGGAAGGACCAGCACAGCACATGGGGCAGCCACAACACAGGGGAACTGTCAGCCGCGATCATCCTCCCCTACACCGAAACGAAACTGAAGGGAAACTGGGGGCTGGGTTTCAAGGCCCCCTCGCTGTACCAGCTTTTCGATCCCATCGTCGGCACGCCGGCGCTGAGCCCGGAAGACTCCGAGAGCTGGGACATCGGCTTCGAGCAGCCCCTGTTTAACGAGAAGGCGTCCGTCGATCTCAGCTACTTCGAGAACAAGTTCTACAACCTGATCGGCTGGGCCTTCACAAACGACCCGGCTCGCATCTTCGGGGGGGAATTTCAGAACCTCGGCAACGCCAAGACCGAGGGCATCGAACTCGCCGTCAAGGTGAAACCCTGGAGCCAGCTTGAGGTCCGTACCTATTACACCTATATCCACAGCGTCGTGGGCGCGGGTTCGGTGGATCGGGGCAAGCCGATGCTGAACGTGCCAAGCGACACCATCGGCATCGACATGACCTACAAGCCGACAAAGAAGCTGACCGTTGCTCTCGATCTGAACTTCACGGGGTCGAGCGTGTGGCAGTATCAGTCGAGCGTGCCGAGCAACACCGCCTGGGGCGGGGCGTCGGTGGGGCCTCACACGGGCGGGCTCTACAACCCGGCCTTTTGGAAGGCGGACCTGAGCGTGACGTACAAAGTAAACGACTGGCTCAAGATTTGGGGCCGGTGCGAGAACATGCTCGACCAGAAGTATCAAAACTTCGGCATTCCCGCCGCGCGCATCTCGGCCTACGGCGGACTGGGGGTGCAGTTCTGAATGGAGTGCGGCCGCAGCGGTGGCCTGCGGGAGCAGTCGGCCACCGCGCGCGATATTCCATACCTCGGCATGGTACTTGTGCAATCTCATCACCTCCTTGCCAAGAGTGAACCGATGAGGTTGCTTCCTCCTCCCGCCCGTTGCTCCCGGGCGGGAGGGGGCCATTCCTCCCGACATTCATTTTGACTTCCGCCTGATGCGGTCGTAGAATCAAATCTGTGCAACCTTCTACAAAACCACCCGATCTGGCGAAAGGGATCCGTGCTGTGACCGACGAGCGTCCACCGATCGTGGACAAGCTTCGCGACGCCGTCCAGAGACAGGAGCGACAGCGGCGGCAGGTCAAACCATTCTCCATCGCCGAGCTGAAGGCAACGGGGCAGGTGGTGGGTCTGTGCATCGTCATGGCGTGTCTGTACGGCATGGTTCACGCCCAGTTGGGGCTGAGAGTCTCCGAGGAGTACTTCACCCTCAGTCCACTTCTCTTGTTCCACATCCAGCCGTCGGCCCTCCTGGCCCTATGGTGGGGAGTCTTTGCCACGTGGTGGGTCGGCGTGGTCCTTGGCGCGCCCCTCGCGTTCATCTGTCGATATGGGCCGAGGCCCAAGCTGGACGCAGCAAAGCTGATCCGGCCGATCCTCGTCCTGCTTCTTGTCATGGGGGTTGCCTCGATCGTTGCCGGTGTGATGGGCTATCACCTCGGTCGGGTTCCCAAGATCATCCTGCAGAGGCTCCCCGCCGACAGGCGCGCGGCCTACGCGGCGAACCGGTGGGCCCACTGCACCGCGTTCATCGTCGGCCTGTTCGGCGGCTTTGTCCTTTGGTTCCATGCCTGGCGCAGGCGTCGAGCGCTGGCAGAGCCCAGGCCGGAGGTCCGCTTGCCACTGTCGGAGACCTCCAGGAACTAAGCCATCTTGCGTAAGTTTCTTGCTATTGTCATTGCGAGGCGACCCGCCGGAGGCAGGGCAACGAAGCAATCTCATCAAACGATGCCGTATCGACGGAGGAGATTGCGTCGTCGCATGTTCCGCTATCGCGAAAGATGCTCCTCGCAATAACACCGCGCAGGTTATGGGGAAACTCCTGGCGAGAATCGCCTTGACAAAGACTCCCCCTCGCCCTTAAAAAAGCATCCTGCCTCGAAATGGGACCCCTGATCACAACCCGGAGGGAGACGAAATGAGATCCGTCCCGAAGTCTATTCTGCTGCTCTTTGGTATCGCGACTCTGTGTCTGGCTGAACCCTACATGAAGTACCCGCTCCGCAAGGCGCGGCGCGGCACAGGGTTCACCACGAAGTACGCCTTCGACTTCGGCAAACCGAACTCTACGGTCCGCCAGGGATTCAAGGCGGTCACCGTGAAGGACGTGGTGTCCGATCAGTCCGAGTATGGCTGGTGCGACCCGAAGCCCGTCAAGGAGTACTACGCCCGCGACAACTACAAGGGCAAACGCTTCCCCGTGGACATCCTCTACTCCCCCCACCAAGCCCTCGCGCTGAACCACCTGAACGATGACGCGCTGTGGGGGACAGAGCCTGCTGAGTTCCGCATCAAGGTCCCGGCGGGGAAGTACAACATCTACTACATAGGCGGCGTCCCGCGCCAGGGCGGGTTCCCCTCATATGAATACTTCAAGTTCGACATCGCCTTGAACGACAAGGTGAAGGACACCATCTGCATCCCCTTCGGCGCCATGTTCGAAAACCGGCGGTACACCATTGACGTTGGGAATGATGGGCTGACGATCCGGCTCACGCCGCTGACAAAGTGGATCATCTGCGGCCTCATCGTCTCTCCCGCCTCCGAGGAGAAGGATGTCGAGGAGTGCCTCATCTCCCCGCTGGAGGAGGACGTCTATCTCCTGCCCTCTTACTCGGCGGAGAAGGGCTATCGTTTTCTGGACAAGCTGCCGGACGAAAGCCCCGGCCCGATGCCCGAGCTCACCGACGCGCAACGCAAGAAGGGCTACCTCGTCTTCACCCGCGACTGGATCGAACGCATCTTCCCGAACACCGTCCCGCGCAAGAAAGAGATCGATGCACCCGTGACGCTCTTCGCCACACCGGGCGAGTGGGAACCGGCGTGCTTCACGGTCCGAGCGTTGGACAAGCCATGCGGAAGGATGGACGTCCGAATCGACCCGCCCAAGTCGAAGGATGGAAAAGCGATCCCTGCCGAGAGCATCCGCCTCTACCGCCTGCAGTACGCCTGGCTCGCCTTTGGCGGCGGGCGGGGCTACAGCACCGGCCGAAAGCTCAAGGGCAAGATCGCGCCCTACCTCATGGCGAAG
>JAADGH010000150.1 GCA_013152475.1 Planctomycetota bacterium | reverse complement strand
GGCAGGCTGCTGAAGTTGCGAACGCCAAAAGCCACAGCCGCGACATCGAACTGCCCATCCCGGAAAGGCAACATGAGCGCATCGGCCTGCACCCAGGAGGCCGTTCGTCCATGGCTTTTCTGAACGGCAATGGCCAGCATCGGGCGGACAAAGTCTGCCCCCACGATCTGGCAGTCGCCGATGTGTCGCTTGAATGCCCCGGCCAGATCGCCCGTGCCGCAGCAGAGGTCGAGGATGCGATCCCCTGGTTTCGCCTTGCAGCGCACGGTCTTCGCCCTCCACCGGCGATCAAGTCCAAAGCTGAGCAGGTGGTTCAGGAAATCATACCGACCCGCAATAGCCGAGAACATCCGGCGGATGAGGGACGGCTGCTTGCTCAGGAGCGCCGAAGCCGCGATTCTCGGTTGTCGATTGTGGGTCATGGGTTACGACAAGTTTGGGACTCAGCACTTACTCTGAATCATCCCTGCGTGCCCGGAGTTGCGTGGCGAACGATGAGGTTCACCTGCATATTGGATCGGAGCAAAAATGTCACGTGGAACGTTTTGTTATGCAAATTTCCCATGAAACATGAAAAACACGGCCCCAATAAGACATAATCCAGCCCATAAATAATCAAGCTTAAATGGTTCTTTCAAGTAGAACAAGGAAAATGGTAGAAACACGGTCAAAGTTATCACTTCTTGGATTATTTTCAATTGCCCGACGGTTAAAACAGTATAGCCAATTCGGTTTGCTGGGACTTGGAACAAATATTCAAACAATGCAATACCCCAACTTATAACTGCAGCAACAATCCATGGTCTATTACTAAGCTCTTTTAGGTGCGCATACCATGCAAATGTCATAAACACATTGCTACAAACCAAAAGTAATATGGTCTTGATTACTGGATTCAACAATTCATCTCCTTTTTCCTAAATCCAATCCGTGAAAACTTGGCTGCAAACCGGGGGGAAAGTTGACATAAACCACTGGTAAGAAGGAAGATGCGATTATTTATCAATGCCGATCCGGCCTAACCCAACAGGGGAATGTCACAGACTACATTGATTGTAGAGCGTGGCCGCGAGGAAATCAAGAGCGTCGGCGGGTTTTGTTGGCCAAGACAGGACGCAACGGAATTCGCCTTGATTTACCCATCACCAAAACGTATCGTGATCCTATTGCCGACGAGTTCCAGAAATCTGACATTGAAGAGGGAATCATGTTTCACCATCTGCTCGAACCGATCGCCCGCGAGTTCAGCGGCAAACGCGCGTGGCTCGATGTGAGCCGGCTGTGGCAATTTCGCAATACCGTAATGACGCCCGGCCTCCGCGAGTCGTGCCGGTGGTGTGTCGAGCGCTTCAAGGAAAGCGGCGTCAGCGCCCGCATGATCCCGTACCCCGCCGATGGCAAAACACGCTACGGCACCCACCCGCCCATGCCGCTTGAGTGGGAGGGCAAGAGCGCAACGCTCAGCATCGTCAAGCCCACGAAAGAGGCGCGCCGGTTGACGTCCTACGAGGAGGAGGCCCTGGCCCTCTGCTGCCGGAGCGCATCGACGCCGAAGGGCGGCGTCACCGCGCAGGTCGTCATCCTCAAGGACGGCACGGCGGAGGAGCACTACAAGGGGCTGAACGTCAGGGGCAAGATCGTCATGACCGAGCGGCAGGCGTCAGCAGTCGCGAGCCTCGCCGCGAAACATGGCGCCATCGGCATCATTACCGACACCTGCGACCGCCCCCGCATGCCCCAGTATGAGCCGCCCGTGCGCGAGGTCTTCGACGGCCCCGATGCCGTGCAGTGGAACTGCCTGCGCGGAACCGATGACACGAAACACCTCTTCGGCTTCGTCCTCTCCCCCCGTATCGGCGCGCGGCTGCGGAAACTCGTCGAGACGGGCGGCAGGCCGGTCGTCGTGCATGCCGAGGTGGACGCGCGCTCCTACAAGGGCCACTCCGACGTGGTCGATGCCGTCGTGCCGGGCGCGCGCGGGGATGAGGAGCTCTGGGCCCTGGCGCACATCTCCGAACCAGGGGCGTACGACAACGCTAGCGGCCTGGCGGCGTGCATCGAGATCGGGCGAACGCTGGAGGCCCTGTATCGCAAGAAGATCCTGCCCCGGCCGAGACGCACGATCCGCTTCCTCTTCTCGACGGAGGTCACCGGCTTCCTGCCTTACCTGGAGCAGCACAAGAAGAAGTGGCCGAAGGTCCTCGCCGGGCTGTGCATCGACTCGGTCGGCGTGGACATGGGAAAGATCGGCGGCGAGTTCGTCGTGTTCCGCTCGCCCGATCATGCGCCGTCGTTCATCGAGCACCTCACTGCCGAGATCACCGAGGCCGTGCACAACATGCCGTGCGACACCTTCGGCGACAACAACTACGCCCTCTGGCCGTGGCGCATGGAGGATTTCTGGGGCAACGACGCCTTCATCACGGACACCTACTTCGACATCCCCACGCCGCAGCTGAGCTGCTGGCCCTATCGCTACTACCACACGTCGAAGGACCTGCCGGAGTACATCTCGGCCGACAACATGGCGCGGACGGGGGTGATGTGCGCGGCCATGCTCTACTTCCTCGCCAATGCCGGGCCCCGCGAGGCCATGTGGACCGCCGGGCTGACGGCCGGGAAGGTGAAGGAGCGCACAGCGGTGAAGCTGAACGCGGAGGTGTTGCAGCTCGATAAGTCGTTGGGAAAGAAGCCGTCGAAGAAAGCCCTGATGAACGCCGCCGCCAGGCTCGAACAGTGCGCCGAGTACTACGGCCTCATGGGATGCGAGGCAACGGCCCAGGCCCTGCGCATGGCGCCGAAAAGCGTGCAGGCGGAGAGGTCGATCCTCGCGGCGATAAAGAACGTGTCGAAGGCGGCCGATGCCGACATGCACAGCGCCATCGGTCTGCTGGGCGATCTGGCCGGCAAGCGACTGCCGGAGCCGCCCGATGAGGCGGGCCCGCCGGAGGCCGAGAAGGCCCGCCGCCTTGTCCCGAAGCGCGATGCCTGGCGAATCCCGGAGGACAAGCTCCTCCCCGCCGCCCAGCGGAAGAAGCTGGCGGCCCTCCGTGCGAGGCCCGACTGCAAGGGGGTCAGCTTCAACGACTTCTGGCCCTGGGCCGACGGACGGCGGAGCATCTACGAAATCTGGCGCCGTCTGCGCTACAAGAAGGAAATCCCCCTTGCGGTCATGATCGACTTCTTCGAGATCATGACGCGGGCGAAAGTCGTCAAAATGGTCTGATTTGCCACGAGGGATAAGAAACGGATCATCAAACCGAGTGCGGAGGAACTGCAGTGAACATCGGAGAAAGCGAAGCCCTGAAGGGCATCTGGCCGGAGGAGGCCCATCAGGCCGCCGTCTCGCTGACATTCGACGACGGGGGGGCGACCCAATTGAGCCGGGCCATCCCCGAGATGGAGAAGCGCGGCCTGCGCGGGACCTTCTACCTTTGCCCCCGCGGCGACGACCACGCAGAACGTCTGGCTCCCTGGAAAGAAATCGCCGCACGCGGACACGAGATCGGCAACCACTCCCTCAGCCATACCTGCTCCAACAACCTGAAGTCCTATCCGCCCACTCGCGGTCTGGAGAATATGACGATCGAGGAGATTGAAGAGGACATCCTCGAAGCCGAGAAACGGCTCCGCGAACTTTTCCCGGAGACCACCGAGCGTTCCTTCTGCTACCCCTGCTACCAGAACCATATCGGCCAGGGCCTGACCCGCCAGAGCTATGTGCCCATCGTTGCGAAGCATTTCGTCGCCGGCCGAGGCTCCGGGGAGTATGGCCTGCCGAACCACCCCCTCAACTGCGACCTGCACTACCTCGTCAGTCAGCCGGGCGAGCGGATGTCCGGCTGCGAGCTGGTGGGTCTGACCGAGCGCGCCGCGCGGAAGGTGCGGTGGATCGTCTTCACCTTCCACAGCATCGACGGCGGGCGCCTGGGGATCAACGAATTCGAGTTCTGCGACCTGCTCGACCACCTCGCGGCGCACAAGGACCGCCTGTGGACGGCCCCCGTGGTCGAGGTGGCCAAGCAACTGGTGAAGGCCCGAGCCGAGCGGCAGGCCTGACGCGGATCGTGCACAGACAAGCGATCATTTTCCCTTGACATCCCCCCGTGGGGTCCATAAACTATATGTTTCGTTCTCAGACGATCGTTCATCGCAAAACATACGGAGGTAGGCGATGATTCAGGAATACCTGCAATACTGGGGACTCAAGTCGGTCCCCTTCTCCCTGACCCCCGACCCACGGCTGCTCTATCCGAGCAAGCAGCATCGGGAGTGCCTCATGCGCCTGAAATACGCCGTCCATTCGAACAAGGGCGGGGCGCTCGTCATCTCCGATCATGCCGGCGACGGGAAGACCACCCTCATCCGCCGACTCATCGGCGACCTTGAGGCCGAGCTGCGCCACAGCGTCGCCGTGGCCCTCATCGACCACCCGACCCTGACGCCGAACCAGATGGTCCAGGAGATCGCCCTCCAGCTCGGCGTGCAGAAGCCTTCCCGCCAGCGACACCAGAACCTGAACCAGCTCCGCGAGCGCTTGAACTACTACCGGAACCTCGGCACGAAGACCGTGATCATCGTGGACGAGGGCCAGATGCTCGCCGACCGGATCGACACGCTCCAGGAGCTCCGCATCCTCCTCAACTTCTCGATGACCGCCGACTTCCTGCTCACCTTCGTCCTCATGGGGCAGAAAGCGCTCGAGGACACCATCCGCAAGATTCCCGAGTTCTGGCAGCGCCTGCCCGTGCGCTACTTCCTGGGCAACCTCGACCGGCGCGAGACGGAGGAGATGGTGCGCTTCCGCCTCCAGCAGTGCGGCCATGCCGGTGGGGATATCTTTACCGAGGATGGCTATGACGCCATCTTCCACTACACGAAGGGCATCCCCCGTGTGATCTGCTCCGTGGCGGACCTGTGCCTGCTCATCGGCTACAGCTCCCGCGTCCGCGTGCTGGATATGCTCGTCGTCCACGAGGCGTCGCAGGACATGGACGGCTCGGAGCAGGGCTTCCACTACTACAAATTCCTCCGAGAGGAAGAGCGCAAGGCCCCGCTGGAGGCCGCCTCCGACGTTGGCCAGGCCGGCCCGGCACAGTAGGCCCGCCACGTCTTCGCGCCATGTCACTGCAAGCGGAGCGAGGCAATCTCGTCAGAACACCAACCACAGATGGACACGGAAACACACGGATAGTCCATTGCCCTATCCATGGGGCGCTGTGCCTGACCATTGACAGAAGAGATAACGGAGGGCGACCATGCGAACTGCAATTGCGTGCATGCTGATATGTTGTGTCTCCTGTTTCGCCCTGGCGGAGGAAAAGGAGCTGATCCAGAACGGCGGCATGGAGGGGCCCTACGCCAACGGCATGCCGAAGGGATGGCAAAAGAACTGCTACGGAATCAACCAGACGACCTTCAGCGAGGAGACCGGAAACGTCCACGGCGGCAGGTCCGCGCTCAAGGTGCAGTGTGTCTCGTTCGATGGCGGCGCGGTGCAGTTCCTCTCGCCGCTCACGGTCAAAGGGGGCAAACACTACCGCTGCTCCTTTTGGCTGCGCGCCGAGGGCGGCGTGCAGATGGTTTATGCCCTGCTCCGCCAGCGGCCCGCGCCATACAGCAAGCTCGTGGGCAGGAGGTTCGCCCCGACCACCGAGTGGCAGCGCTTCACCTTCGAGGGCATCTGCCTCGGCGACGAGGACCAGGCGGGGTTCTTCCTGATGTTCCAGCCCGCCGGCGGCGGGACGATCTGGCTCGACGACGTTTCTGTTACCGAGACCGACCCGGCGGAGATCGTCGAGTCCGGGACGCCCCCGACGCGCAACGTAATCCCCAACGGCAGCTTCGAGATCTGCCCCTGGCGCGACTGGCGGGTGGTACATGGCGAGAGCAAACTCGTCGGCGATGCAGCCGTCGGCGAGAAAAGCCTTCGGATCACATGGTCCGGCGCGGGGCCTCAGGTCCGGTCCCGTTTGATCAAGTTCGCCACCGGGCGAAAGACATTCACGCTCTCCGCCCATGCGAAGGGCCAGGGGACCACCGGCAATGTCCAGATCGCCCTGATGCCGGGGGTGGTCATGCGCGGTCAGCGCCCACAGCTTCAGTTGTCCATCGCACCTACGGACCAATGGAAACAGTACTCCGTGACCCGGAAGCTCGATCCGTCGCTGAACGGGCGCTACTACATCCAGGTCCTCCTGCCGCAGGCGGAGCAAGGGACGCTCTGGCTCGACGGCCTGCGCCTCCAGATCGGCGACTCGCCCCAGCCCTGGTCCGCCGCTGCGCCGGTGGAGTACGCCCTGTCCACAGACAAGACCGCGAGCATCTTTCGTCAGGGCAAGCCGGTCACGATCACATTCGAGGCCCACAACGATTCGGGCACACCGGCGAACCAGGACATGCTTTGTCGCGTGATCGACTTCTGGGGCAGGGAAGTCACGCGCATGCCCTTCCCCATCAGCGTTCTGGAAAAGCGAACACTGTCGGCGCCGCTGACGTTATCGATCAAGAAGACGGGGGTCTATCGTGCCGAATTGATGCGCCGGGACGAGGACGGAATCCTCGCCGCGCTGTGCTTCAGCGTTCTGCCCCCGGTGAATCCCACGCCGGCGGCGCAGTCGAATGTCGGCGGACACTTCCGCCTGGACGAATTCCACATGAAGGTCGCCAACCTGGCGGGCATCAAGTGGACGCGCATCCACGATGCGTCCAGTATCACCCACTGGAAGACCGCCGAGCCGGAGAAGGGGACGTTCCAGTGGTTCGACGGCGAAGTCGGTCTCGTTAAAAAGCATGGTGTGGAGATTCTCGGGGAGTTCCTCCGCACACCCGAGTGGGCCAGCTCGGCGCCCGCCGACAAACCCGACCACGAGAAGCGCCGCTACCCTCCGCGCGACATGGGCGAGTACATGAACTATGTGAAGAAGGTCGTCGGCCACTACAAAGATCGAATTCACTATTGGGAAATTTGGAACGAGCCCTATGGCAGCGGCTTCTTCACCGGGACGCCCGAACAATACGCTCAACTCGCCCAAGCCACAACCCAGGCTGCGAAGGAGGCCGACCCGACGTGTACCCTTCTCGCCCCCTGCACCTGCGGGCATGTGCCGGAGTGGACGAAGAAGGTCATCACCGCCGGCGGGCTGACAGGCGTGGATATCTTCTCCTATCACGGTTACGGGATGACCAACTTCCCCGCCTACGGCCACATTGCGGGGTTCGCCGCAGAGGCGCGCAAACCGCCCCTGCCGATCTGGAACACCGAGACCGGGGCGACGTCGGAATCGTTCTACACCAACCTGGACGATGAATTCGTGAATGCATATGTCCGGTGGCTTACGCCGATGCCATACGATCAAGTCGCCGCCCTGACGGTGCGCTACTACGTCTTGGCATTGGCGGGCGGGGCGGAAAAGTATTTCCAGTATTGGAGCGTCTACGAGGAAAGCCTGCTGCCGCGACTGCCCGCCATGAGCCTCTTCGAGTACGACGGCTCCCTCCGGCCCTTCGGCGTGGCCTACGCCGTGGCGGCGTCGCTG
>JAADGH010000157.1:16249-46070 GCA_013152475.1 Planctomycetota bacterium | reverse complement strand
GCTTTTGTCTGGTTTGCACTGGCGATGGCCTTTCTCGTCGTGGCCGGTGGGTTCATCAAGATCGGCGAATGGCTTTACTTCCATGCGAAGCGGGGCCGCTTCACACAGAGAAGCGATGCGCCCCGGCGCGTCGGTCTGGCGCGGTGTGTGCTTGATTTCCTGATGTAGCGGGGGCATTGCTCTCCTCCTGCTGCCGTCTCGCACAATTCGGCCTTTCACTGCCCCTCCCTGCGCGGTTGGTTGCTGCTCGAGAAAAGCATTGACAACGCAACCGTGGCGCGTTATCTTCACAGATTCAGGCCTCTTGGGGATGGTCTGTACGCTTGGCTTTTGCACTGTCTACCAGCATCGGAGTGAGACGTGTCTGAGAAAAAACAGGAAAAGCTCGGCCGATACAAACTCGTCCAGAAGATCGGGGAAGAAACGCTCGCCGATGTATTCAAGGCCGAGGAGGTCGAGACCGGCAGAACGGTATTGCTGAAGGTCCTCAGCAGCTCCGTCTCCGCCAACCCTCTCTTTGCCAAGTTCTTCGGCGATCGCGAAGCGGTCATGAGTCATCACGTGGAGCATCCGAACATCCTTGCCATCGTTGATGCCGGGCAGATCGGCAAGCGGTGCTACGTGGCCAGCGAGTTTGTGGAAGGGGAGTCCCTTTCCCATCGTTTAAAGGAAGGCAGGATCGAGACCGAAGAGGGCCTGGAGGTCCTTCGCCAGCTCGCCGAGGCCCTGCGCGCGGCCCACCTGAAACAGGTCGTGCATGGCGACGTGAAACCGGCCAACATTATCCTCACGAGAGACCGGCGGAACCAGTTGCTTGTCAAGCTGTCTTTCGTTGACCTCGCGCTGGCAAGCGCCGACGCCACCATCTCCGTGTTTGGCGAGATGCTGGGCGCGCCGAAGTACATGGCCCCCGAGCAGATCAAGGGCCGCACGCCCGACGCCCGGAGCGACCAGTACTCCCTGGGCGTGACGGCATACGAGATGTTTGCGGGACACCTGCCCTTCGACTGCGAACGGCTCGTGGGCTATCTCTACCGGAATGCGAACGAGGACCCCATCCCCCTTGCGCAGCTCGGCGCCGGCATTCCGCGGGAAATCTCCCTCATCGTCGAAAAGCTCCTGTCCAAAGACCCGTCGGATCGATACAAGAATATTCAACGTCTCATCGACGACATCGAGCAGGCCGAGATGCGCATCCTCGGGCAGCACGTGGAAACCGAGCCGCCCTCTCCGGACTCGGCGTTCGCCCCGAAAGCGGAAAAGCCCGATGAGGTGGCGATGCGCCCGGGAACGCGAAAGAGCGTGATCGCCGCGGTGGCCCTGGCCGTTGTCCTCTTGGGGGCGGGCATTACAGCGGGGGTCATCTACCGCGACCAGCTCGTGAAGCTGGCCGGGAGAGCCGTCCGCAAGATCTCCGGACAGAAGGAGCCGAAGCCTGAGAAACCGGGCGAGGCGGAGATACGGGCCCGGCGCGAAAAGCAGGCCAGCTCGCTGCTCGCCGAAGGGCGAGAGTTCGAGATGAACAGCAAGATCGCCGACGCGCGACAAATCTACAAAAAGGTGATGAGCGCCTACGCCGACACCAATGCCGCCCTCAGCGCCAAGGCCGCGCTGGCAGGCATGGAGGTGGAAACCGAGCCGGAGAAACCTGTGGTGGGCGAAAATGTCCCCAGCAGCGAGACGGCACAGGCCTACTCCCGACTGGGCCGCCAGGCGAAGGAAAAGATGGAGAAGGGCGACTTCGACTCCGCCCTGAAGGCCTACGAGGAGTTCGCCGAGCGCCATGCCGGAACCCCCTTCGGCGTCAAGGCGCGCGAGCAGATCCCCTATGTCCTCTTCACCTGGGGCGAGCGGTGTATGGCAAAGGGCATGTATGAGAAGGCCCTGGAGGTCTACCGGGGCCTCGAGAGAGAGTTTCCAAAAAGCGAATGGGTCGCCAAGGCGGACAATCAGATTCCCCAGGCCGCTTTTAAACGGGGCATGGAGCTGCTGGAGGCCCGGAAGTACGAGGACGCCGCAGCGATGTTCGACAGCGTGCTCCAGACCTATCGCAACACGGAGTGGGGCAGGCAGGCGGCGGCCCGGCTTGCCGAGTCCATGTACAAGTCGGCGAAGAGCGATCTCAAGGCGCGCGACTTCGACACCTGTATCGCAAAGCTGCGGGAGCTGACCATCAAGTTCGGCGATACCGATCACGGCAACAAGGCCAGGGATGAGCTTCCCAAGATCCTCTTCGACCGAGGAACAGCCCTCATCCAGGCCAAGAATTTCGCCAAGGCCAAAGAGGGATTGGCGGAAATCATGGACCGGTTCCCCACCTCGCCCTATGCGGAACGGTCGAAGCAGAAACTAATCGAGATCCAGCAGGAGGTGTGCAAACAGCTCTTCGATGAAGGGCGGATCGAGGAGGCCCTGGCGGATTACGATAAATTCGTCGAGGCCAACCCCGGCCTGAACTGGAAGCCGGTGAAGGACGAGGAGATCGACCTGTATCGCGGCATGGTCAAGAAGTGCGGCGACGTCGCCAAGAAGGTTGGCCAGAAGGTCACGCTGGCCCTTGCCTACTATCAATGGGGACTCGACCTCGCCAAGGAGGGCAAGGCGGACGAGGCCCTGGAGAAGCACCAATTCCTCATCAAGGAGTACCCCGCTTCCGAGTGGGCGGAAAAGGCGAAACTCGGCATGCCCAAGCTGATGTACGACAGCGCGTGCTTCGTGATTCGACGGAATCAGACCGGCGATGTGGCCCTGGGCAAGAACATCCTCAATGACCTCATCAAGAGATTTCCCGGCGATGAGTGGGCGCGGAAGGGCCAGACTGATTTGCGATACCTCCTGAACTGCCCGAAGGGGATGGTCTACATCCCCGCGGCCGACCTGATCATGGGCAGCACCGAGGAGGAGGTCGCCATGGCCGTCGCCGGACAGGATGTCTACAAAAAGGAAGACTTCATGGACGAGGTGCCGAGGCATGTCGTCTCCGTCAAGGCATTCTACATCGACATTCTCGAGGTCACCTGCGCCGAATACCTGAAGTTTGTCGATGAAACGAAGCACGACCCGCCCCTCAACTGGCTTCGAGGGCGCCCGCGCCGGGGCAAGGAGAACCATCCGGTAACGATGGTGAGCTACAAAGACGCGGAGGCCTTCGCCACATGGGCCGGCAAGCGCCTGCCCACCGAGGAAGAGTGGGAGCTGGCCGCGCGCGGCGCCGACGGACGCATCTTCCCGTGGGGCAACCAATACCAAGACGGCACGTGCAACATCATGGCGAGCAGCGGGGTATTGACCAAACCAGTCGGGTCCTATCCCGCCGGGGCAAGCCCCTTCGGATGTCTCGACATGATCGGCAACGCCGCCGAGTGGGTGTCGGGGTGGTATGTGCCATACCCCGGGTCAACATTCAAAAGCAAGATGTTCGGCGAGACCCATCGCGTGGTCCGCGGCGGCTCCTGGGAGACGAAGGTTCCCGCCGGGGCCCGGTGCGCTCGCCGCGTGCCGTTGCCGGAGGACTCGAAAGACATCTTCGAGGACTACCGCTCTGTCGGCCTCCGCTGCGCAAAGACGCCGGAGTAATGGTGGTGGGGCGCGGCATCAGACACGTCATTTCCGCGCAAGCGGGAATCCACGATATGGGGGATGTCTGACCCCTTTTCCGTTCCGGGATGGACCTGTCAACTGGATGCAAAAATGCAGAAGATTCAATGTGAGGTGCTTGTCGTCGGCGCCGGTGGCGCCGGGTTGAGGGCCGCACTGGCTGCGAGGAAGAAAGGCGCGGACGTATTGGTGGTGAACAAGGGCGTATCGGGCAGGTCCGGCACGACGGTCTGGGCGGCGTCGGACTGGATGGCCTTCACCGCCGCCTTCGGCCATGCCGATCCCCGCGACAACCCGACCGAGCACTGGATCGACATCACCGTCAAGGGCGGGGCCGTTTGCGAGCCGGCCCTGTCTCGCCAGATCGCCAAGGATGCGCCGGACCGGTTCGCGGAGCTGGAGCAATGGGGCGGGAATTTCGACAAAACGAAAGACGGGAAGTTCGTCCAGATCCTCAGCGACGGCGCCCGCTACGCCCGCGCCTGCGGCCGGGGCGCCGACACCGGCCCGATCATCGTTGATGTGCTGCTGAAGCAGTGCAAGAAAGCCGGTGTGCGCTTCGCCGACCGGACCATGCTGGTTGACCTGCTCCAGACCGACGATGGCCGCGTCATCGGCGCATGGGGGATCGGCACGACAAAGCAGGAGCCGCTTGTCTGCTTAGCCAAAGCCACGATCCTCGCAACCGGCGGCGCAGGGCACATCTACGCACTGAACGCCTTTCCCGCCGGCATGACCGGTGACGGTCGGGCTATGGCCCTTCGGGCGGGGGCGGAGCTGGCGAACATGGAGTTCATCCAGATCGGGCCGAGCATCGTCTGGCCGATCAAGTTCGCCCTGTCCGGCGTCTTCTGGCGGCTGAACCCGCGCATCACGAATCGCAACGGAGAAGAGTTCATCCGGCGCTACGTCCCGGCCGGTGTGGACTATGACAAGGCCATCTACATCAAAGGCGTATCCTATCCCTTCACCGTTCGCAACGAGAGCAAGTGGGTCGATGTGGCTGTTTACACCGAGATCGCCGAGGGGCGCGGCACGGACCATCACGGGGTGTACATGGACATCTCGCACAATCCCGCCAGGGTGATCGAAACGGAGGCCAGGGTTCCCTTCGAGCATCTGATGAAGTTCGGCGTCGATCTGCGCAAGGGCACCATCGAGTTCGCCCCGGCCGTGCAGCACTTCAACGGGGGAATCCTTGTCAACGAGAGGGCGGAGTCAACGGTACCGGGTCTCTATGCTGCGGGGGAGGAGGCCGGGGGCCAGCATGGAGCGGACCGGCCGGGTGGCAATGCCTTGGCCGACTGCCAGGTGCGGGGCCGGATCGCCGGTGACAGCGCCGGTGCTTACGCTGCTGGGCAGGGGGGAATGTCTCTGGCTGGGGAGGTGGACATCGAAGGCGCCCTTGCCGATTTGGCCCATCCCGGCAAGAGCGGCATGCCGCTCAAGGAAGCCATCGAGGAACTGCGCTGGGCCATGTGGCGCAACGTCAGCGTCGTGCGAAGTGCCGAGAAGATCGCAGCGGCACAACAGACGATCGAGGACCTTGCGCAAACGAAGATTGCTTACGACAGGAAGCACGTGGTGCAGTATCTCGAATTGCGGAATATGATCGAGGTCGCCAGGACCGTCTGCGCCGGGGCATTGCTGCGCGAGGAGAGCCGCGGCACGCACTACCGGCCGGACACGCTGGTCGTGAACGATCCAGCCTGGCGAAAAATGATCGTTCAGTCGAAACAAGGCGATGATATAGTCGCGCACATGAAGGAGCTCGATATGCCGAAGGAGCTGAGAGGAGTGGAAGAGAAACTGGAGGGAATGGGCCTGCGGAGCGAGGTGTGGCGCAAGGGCATGGAGGGCATGCCCGCCCGGAGCCTCACCTACGCAACGGGCATCACGCCTGAGGAACTGAAGAAGCCGGTCATCGCCATCGCATCGAGCTTCAACGACATCATTCCCGGCCATATCGGCATGCGTGACCTGGAGCGCTTCATCGAGCGCGGCATCACGGCCGGCGGCGGTGTGCCGTTCGTCTTCGGCGTGCCGGGCATCTGCGACGGCATCGCCATGGGGCACGATGGTATGAAATACTCCCTGGCCTCTCGCGAGCTGATCGCCGACGAGGTCGAGAGCATGGTCATGGCGCACGCCTTCGATGGCGTCATTCTTCTGACCAACTGCGACAAAATCACGCCGGGTATGCTGATGGCGGCGGCGCGGATGAACCTGCCCGCGCTTGTCGTCACGGCCGGTCCCATGATCTCCGGCCGTGGCACGTGCGGTGCCGGAGAGGGCCGGCGGCTGTCGCTTGTTCGTGATACCTTCGAGGCGTGGATTAAGCATAAGCATGGCCAGGTCTCGGATGAGGAACTCGCGGACCTCGAGATCAACGCCTGCCCCGGCGTGGGGTCCTGCCAGGGCCTCTACACGGCCAATACGATGGACTGCCTGACCGAGACGCTGGGCATGTCGCTCACCGGCTCCGGCACAGCGCTGGCCATCTCCGGCAAGCGGCGGCGACTTGCCTTCAACGCGGGCAAGCGGATTGTCCAGTTGATTAAAGAGCAGAAGACGCCGCGGCAGATTCTGACGCCGGAGGCGTTCCGCAATGCGATCCGTGTCGATATGTGCATGGGCGGGTCGAGCAACACGATCTTGCATCTCATTGCCATCGCGCGCGAATGCGGGATTGAACTCGACCTTGATCTGTTCGAGAAAATGAGCCGCGAGACGCCGCAGATCGTGAGCGTCCGTCCCGGCGGCGAGGACTTCATGGAGGACGTAGAGTACGCGGGCGGTGTTCCCGCCGTGCTGAGCGTGCTCCGGCAGCTGCTGGAAGACAGCAAGACGGTGAACGAGGGGAGCATCCTCGACATCGCCAAGGCGGCCCGACCGCTCAAGGTGGAGTACTTGAACCAGAAGGACCCGAAGACGGGCAAGATCACGCGCAGGTTCCGCACCGTAATCCACGACCTGAAAAAACCCGTGAAGCCGGAGGGGGGCCTGGCCATCCTGACAGGCAACCTGGCCCCCGAAGGCGCCGTGGTGAAACACTCGGCGGTCGATCCCGAGTCGCAAAAGTTTCGTGGCAAGGCGATGGTGTTCAACTGCCAAGAGGATGCGATGGAGGCCATCAAGGACCTGCCCAACCGGTTGCAGGGCCGGGGGAAGTACGTCATTGTCATTCGCTATGAGGGACCGAAGGGCAGCCCGGGCATGCCGGAGATGCTCTCTCCGACGGCGGCGATCAGCGGGTATTCCGACGAGATCAAGAAGCGAGTTGCACTCATCACCGACGGTCGGTTCTCGGGCGGCACACGAGGTCCGTGCATCGGCCATGTCTGCCCCGAGGCGATGGTCGGCGGGCCGATTGCACTGATTGAAGAGGGGGACACGATCGAGATCGACATCCCCAAGCGCAAGCTGAATCTCAAGGTCAGCGGCGCCGTGCTGGCGAAGCGCAAGAAGAGCTGGAGGCCCGCCGTGGAGCGGAAGATGGGCGGGTGGCTGGACCGGTATGCGAAGCTGGTCCAACCCGCGTCGAAGGGTGCAGCGTTTTAGCCGTTCGCGGAGATCGTGCATAACGTCATTCCCGAGAAACCGGGAATCCAGAAAACGATAGCGCCATGAAACAACTCGTGCCACAGAACCCGAAACTCGATGAGCGGGGCAACATCGACGAGGCCGTCCGGCAGCTACAGGACTGGGGTGTGCTTGTGGGCAAGGGGGCGTGCAATCATGCCTCCTTCGAGGCGCTGCGGAAGGCGGTGCATGAGCATTTCAAGGTCCCATGGACCAGCATCACACCGGCGATGGAGCGCCTGCTGTATGCCATCTGTGCCGTCAACCGGCCGCGGAACATCGTCGCCGTCGGCATCTTCTGCGGGAATACGCTGATCTGGAACATCGGTCCGGCCTGCGGGCCGGGGAAGTGCTATGCGGCGCAGCGTCTGGTCGGCATCGAGGTGCAACCCGACCGGGCCGGGATGGCTCGGGACAATCTGCAGGCAATCGGCGTGATGGATTCGGTGGAGGTGATTGCGGGAGACGGGCACGAGATACTGCGGGAGATCGACTACCCGATCCACCTCCTCTATCTCGACTGCGATTGCCCCTACAAGCCGATGCTCGACGCCGCGTACGACAAGGTTTCCGAGGGAGGGCTGGTGATCGCCCACAACACGATTCACAAGGGCTGGGCGAAACAGGAGAGCTCGCAGGAGTATCTGGCTCACGTGCGGGACACATCGGTATTTCGCGAGAGCGTGTCCGTCGAACCGGACGACCTGGGCATCGAGGTCAGCGTGAGATGACGGCGGAGATACGAAAACGGGCTTTCGTAAACGCGAAGATACTGGTCGTCAAAATCGGCACGAACGTGCTGAGTCTGGACAACGGCCTGTTGGACCGCGACCGGATTCGGAAGATCGCCGCCGAGGTCGTGCAGCTCCGCGAGGATGGGTATAACGTCGTCATCGTCAGCTCGGGGGCCATCGGCGCGGGCATGGCGGAGCTGGGGATGGCGCAGCGGCCCACGGCCCTGCCGGAGCTCCAGGCGGCGGCCTCGGTGGGGCAGGGCAAGCTCATCGCCGCGTACGATGAGTGTTTCAGGGAACAGGGGTATTACACCGGACAGATCCTGATCACTCGCGAGGATGTCAACGACCGTCAGCGCTACCTGAACGGGCGAAACACGATCCTGTCGCTTCTCTCGATGGGTGCGATCCCGGTTATCAACGAGAACGACACGATCAGCATCGACGAGATCACCTTCAGCGACAACGATATCCTTTCGGCGCTGGTGGCAAGCCTGGTCAAGGCCGACGTGCTCATCATGCTGAGCCCCGCGCCGGGCCTCTGCCGGCAGGAGCAGGTCATTGATGTGGTGGAGAGGATCGACAAGGATGTGAAGCGGCTTGCCTCCGGGGACACGAGTGCGCGGGGCGCCGGGGGCATGGACAGCAAGCTGGAGGCCGCCTCGATGGCCTGCCGAGCGGGGACAGCGACGATCATTGCGCCCGGGAGAGAGGAGAACATTCTCACGCGAATCGTAAGTGGCGAACCCATAGGCACGCTGTTCCTGGCCGGCGAGGAGAAGATTGCAAGCCGCAAGGGGTGGATCGGCATGGCGGCTCAGTCCAAGGGCGTGATCCATGTCGATGCCGGGGCGGCCCGGGCCGTGCAGGAACGCGGCAAGAGCCTTCTGGCATCCGGCATCGTCGACGCGACCGGTGACTTCCAAAAGGGGGATGTGGTGAGTATTTCCGCGGATGGGACCGAGATTGCGCGGGGGCTGACGAATTATTCTTCTGACGACGTGAAGCAGATCATGGGCCTCCGGAGCAGCAAAATTGCGAATCAACTCGGATCCAAGTCGTATGACGAGGTCGTGCATCGCAACAACATGGTCCTTGTGAAAGGGATAGAAACATGAGCGACCCACAGGACCCGGAGGCACACCCACCGACTGCTCCTCAAGATCAGGTGGACGTCCGTCCGACCGGAGAACAGACCTCGCCGCAGTCGAAGCCGATGCCCGTTTGGGTCCTGCTGTTTATCTTGATCCCTATCGTGTTTTTCCTCATCGGCGCGATCAACCTGTACTATGATTACGATGTGGTGAAACGATATGTGGAGACGGAGGGCAAGGTGCTCGACACGCGGATTGACAAGTACTGGAGCAGGAGCGGCAAAGGCGGAAATCGCCGGCGGTACCGTCCGATCATCGAGTACCAATACACGGTCCAGGGAAAGACCTATCATGGCGAGAGATACGACCGGGCGAGGATATCCAGCAGCTCTCGCAGCTACGCCATGAATGTCCTGGCGAAGTACCCGAAGGGATCGGTGTGCAAGGTGTATTACGACCCGGATGCCCCCGAAAGCAGCGTTTTGGTTAAGAAGATCTCCATTCTCTTCATCATATTCGCAGTGGCCGGGGGGGTGCTGACGCTTGCTCTGGGTGGGTGGATTCTTTTCCAATTCATAAAGAGCCGAACGGGGCAGGCCCAGCCGTTCGATGGCCCCGCCGGAGGGGCGAGCGTCGGTGGTGCGCCGTACTGATCCCCGGTTTTCCGGCCATTGACAGGCCGTTTTCCTCCTGTTATGATCCCACCCACTGCGGCAGCGCGCCTCATCGTTGTCGCGGTAATCATAACCAGAATCCAAATTGCGGCAGAAGGTGGAGTGCTATGATACGCAAATTAACCGTGGGAATGACCTTGGCGGGAGTACTGCTCATCGTTGGCGCGTGCAAGCCGGAGGCCGTGTCGCTCGACGGACAGTGGGAACATTGCCGCACCCAAACCGGCGACATGCCAGACAGCAAGGCCGTGTGGAAGCCCGTCACGATCCCGTCCATTATGAACCAGG
Organism: Planctomycetota bacterium; assembly: GCA_013152475.1. Taxonomy (GTDB): domain Bacteria; phylum Planctomycetota; class Brocadiia; order JAADGH01; family JAADGH01; genus JAADGH01. The sequence continues at coordinate 36,101 of JAADGH010000157.1, read as the reverse complement.
TGAAGGACTATCCCTACAATTGGTTTCGGCGGTCCTTCGACGCGCCCGGCGAGTTCAAAGGAAAGCGCGTGTTCCTCCGCTTCGGCGCTGTGCGGTTCGTGTCGGAGGTTTACCTGAACGGGAAGAAGGTCGGCGGGCACTACGGCGGCTGGGAGCCCTTCGAGATCGACATCACCGACACCTGCCGCGTCGGGGGGACGAACGACCTTCTCGTCCGCGTCCAGGACGTGACGGGCGTCATCGATCAGAAGATGAAATACGGCAAGCAGGGGCGCGGCGAGCGATTCGTATCCCAGGCGAAGGACGCGATCATGGCGCCTGTCGGCTCACGATTCATGCACACCGACATCTGGCAGCCGGTGTCGCTCATCGCCCGCAACGATGTGTACGTCGAGAACGTGTTCGTCCGGACCTCGGTCCGCAAAAAGGAGATTCAGGCCGACATCACGCTGCGCAACCTGACGGACCGGGACCGGACGGTCCGCGTGTCCTCGGCGGTGAAGGAAGCCAACCTGACGCTGGGGCAGTCCACCGCAACGGTCCCCGCAAAGGCGACCTTCACCGTGACCTTCAAGAAGCCGTGGAAGACCCCCCGCCTCTGGGGGCCGGAGGACCCCTATCTCTACCATCTGATCACCACGGTCGCCGAAGGCGGCAATGAGCTGGACCTTGCCGACACGCGCTTCGGCTTCCGGGAATTCTGGACCGACGGCATCTATCTGGTCCTCAACGGAACGCGGATGAAGTTCCTCGCCACCGCCGGTCACCCGCGGGGGAAGCTGGACGGCAAGCTGAGCAAGGCCGGGGCGAAGGACTTCTACCGCCGCATCCGCGAGGCCGGGTGCGTGGCCATGCGACTCCACGCCAACATCTGGCCGGAGTGGTGGTACGAAGCGGCCGATGAAGTGGGTATGCCGATCATTATGGAATCGGCGCTGTTCTGCTACTCGAAGAACTACGCCCTCTCCAAGCCAACGTTCTGGGAGAATTACCACAAACACCTCGAAGCGGTCATCAAGGCCAAGCGGAACCATCCCGCCATCGTGATGTATAGCATGGAGAACGAGATCCTGCACTGCGGCGGGGAGAAGGCATGCAAGGGAACGATCCACAATCTGGCCGAGGCGGGGCGCCTCGTCAAGAAGCTCGATCCGACCCGGCCCATCCTGTATGACGCCGATGGCGATCCCGAGGGCGTGGCGAATGTGGTCAACCTGCATTACCCCCTCAACTTCAACAAGCGAAACCTCTGGCCGGACGCAGGCTACTGGCTCGAGACCGGCATGGAGCTCGCTGGCTGGCCGCACACCTTCTGGAAGTGGGACCGGCAGAAGCCCCTCTACTTCGGCGAGTTCCTCCACCTTCAGCACTACACGGAGCCGGACGCCTACTCCACGCTCATCGGCGACGATGCCTACACGGACTTTGGCCTGGCCATGGGCAAGGCCAAGGCCATGGCCTGGGCGATGCAGATCGAGGCCTACCGCGCGGCGGAGGTCTCGGGCATGTGCCCCTGGACGCTCACCGAAACGGGCGACTTCCCCAGCGACAGCAATCCCCGCTACCTTGCTGTGAAGCGGACCTACCAGAAGAACGCGGCGTTCATTCGGGAATACGACGCGCGGTTTTACGAGAAGGAGAAGGTGCACCGCACCGTATATGTTTACAACGACACCCTCCATCCCGCCTCGCTCACGCTCCTCTGGGAGCTGAAGAAAGGCGAGGCCGTTGTGGACCGGGGCAAACGGCGGTTGGATGCGCAACCCGCGCAGCGGTTCAAGCTGGACATCGCCCTCCACATGCCGACGGTGAAAACGCGCACGCCGCTGACCCTGACGCTCAAGGTCATGAACGGGCAGACGCTCGCCTTCGAGGAATCGAAGACCTACTGGGCCTTCCCCCGGCAGAAGCTGGCCGTCCCCCCGGGCAAGCGCATTGCCCTGTTCGCCGGGCCGGGCAAGGGGATCGGGAAATGGATCGAGGACGCCGGCGTCAAGCCGATGGCCGTGACCGATCTGGCCAAGCTGCCCAAGGCCGACATCCTCATCATTGGCCCCCATGCCCTCGACGCCATGAAGCCGCTGGCCGGCATGCCGGTCGTCGGGGGGGAAGCCGGTGCGCGGCAGGCGATCCATTCGTTTGTCCGGCAGGGCGGCGGAGTCATCGCACTGGAGCAAGACTCCTATGACAGTGGTGTACTGCCGGCATCGCTTATCGACCGCGGCTGTACTATCGCGTTCCAGCGATGCCGCAGCGACGACCTCTTCAAGGGCGTTGTGGAGGACGATTTCAAATTCTGGCGCGGCGATCATGTCGTGGCCCATAAGACCATCGCGAAGCCGCAGGTCGGCCGGTTCCGCGCGCTGGTCGATTCCGGCGGTCCGGCAGGGCTGGTGTATCTGCCGCTGTGCGAGATCATGGCGGGGAAGGGCAAGTACCTCCTGTCACAGCTTGCCATCGGGGAGAAGTTGGGCAAGGAGCCGATGGCGCAGAGGATGCTGGAGAACATGCTTCGATATGCCGCCCGCGAGCCGGCGCCAGTGAACACGCTGGCCGTGGTCCAGGACAGGCTTCGCATCTGCGAATCTCTGAACGAGGTGGACGTCGCATACGAGGAGGTGTCCGGAAAGCTGGACAAGACCGACCTTGGCGCGTTCTCGGTCCTCCTGGCGGAGACGGACTGCCCCGAAGTGGAGCGCAACCAGGGGAAAATCCGTCAGTTTGTGGAGAGCGGCGGCAGGGCGGTGCTCCATGGCGGAACGCGGGAGGGTATCGCGCGAATCCAAAGTCTTTTCCCAGAGCCGATCCTGCCCCAGGCAAACAACTCCGTGCCGGTCATCATTGCGGAGTGGGATCCCATCATCAACGGGCTGACAAACCAGGAGCTCCATTGGTACGGCAGCCGGAAGGGGCTGAACTGGCGCGTTCGGACGCCCCTCTCCCCGGAGGTGTGTCGCTATGTTATCGGCGGCGGCATGCCGGATGCGAAGCGGAGCCGAACGGCCGAAGCGGAGTCCATGCGGGTGACGCTCGGGTCGCCGCGCGTGGGCGAGAGCGACGTCTACATGGGATCGAGGGCCTCGATCACGGGGACGATCCACTTTCCGGAGACGGGCGAATACTCCATCGGCGTGCGCGGCAAGGGGACCCAGCTCGGCGGCGTCTATCCCCAGATTCGGATCACGATCGACGGAAAGCGGGCGGGAAGTATTACGGCCGACGGCGAGGAGTGGGGCGTCTACTCCATCTCGACCCATGTGGAGAAGGGAGATCGGAAGGTCACGCTGTCCTTCGTCAACGATGCCTGGGACCCGGAGAAGGGAGAGGACCGCAACGTGTGGGTGGACAAGATGATCTACGGCCCCGCCCCGGCGCTGAAATCCAAGCGTCTGCTGTCACCGGCGGCGCTGGTCAAAGTGCCGATGGGCAAGGGATTCTATCTGATCGACCAGGTCCAGTGGACGAGCAAGGCAGGCGGCTCCGAGAAGGCGGGACGGTACCTCTCCAACATCCTCACCAACCTCGGTTGCGAGTTTGGCGACTCGACGGGGTCGGTGGTCATCCCCGGCGACAGGATGCAGCCGGAGAAGAAGCTGAAGGTCTGGAAGGCGCAGAGCGGGGTCCTGCGGGTTGGCTCGAACGGCATGGTCTCCACGAAAGTAAAATTTGGGACCACGCGCAAGTATGAATTCGCCGTCAAGGCCAGCGGCACAGAGGCCGCCGGGGAGTTTCCGAACATCGACCTGAGCATCGACGGCAAGAAGATCGGCAGCCTGAAGCTCACCCGTGGCGAGTGGCAGATACTGCGGATCAAAGCCGACGTGACTGAAGGGGAGCACACGATCGGCCTGGCGTTTACAAATGACTTGTACAATCCGCCGGAGGACCGGAACCTGAGTATCGGCCATCTGCAGATTCGGTAGCAAGACAACGGAGTCCGCACATGTCTAAACAGATGAACATCATCCTCTTCGTCATGGACACGCAGCGGTGCAAGAACATCGGCTGCTATGGATACGACCGGGGCGCGACGCCGAACATCGACCGGTTTGCGGAGGAGGGCGTCACATTCCTCCACCACTACACGCCCGGGGTGTGGACCGTGCCGACGCACGTCTCCATGTTCACCGGCCGGCACATCTACACCCACCGGGCCGACATCAACAACGAGGGGCTCATGGGCAAGTTCCCCTCCATTGCCGGAACGCTCAACGGCCTCGGTTACAGGACCGTCGGCTTCTCCAACAATTCCTGGGTCATGGAATGGGAGCACGGAACGGCGACGGACTTTGCTGAGTACTACCACATGCACGACGTGGAGTACGAGACGCGCCTCAAGGACCCGATCGTGCCGCCGGAGGAGAAGGACGAGGGGTCGCTGCGGACGGTGTCGTTCGTGCAGGATTGGATCGAGAGGAACTATGATGGCGGCCGGCCCTTCTTCATGTTCATCAATTGCACCGAGCCGCACCTCCGCTGCTGGGCGGCGGAGCCCTTCCGCAGCCGCTTCCTACCGAAGGGCGTGACGCAGGCGGAGGCGGAGCAGGTCAAACAGGACTCCAACGCCTTCGTCCGCGGCGAGTTCACGCTCAGCAAGAAGGAATGGGAGATTCTCCGCGGGCTGTATGACGGAGAGACGGCCACGCTCGATCACCGCATGGGGATGCTGTTCGACTATCTTCGCAGAAAGGAAATTCTCGACGACACGCTCTTCATCATCGTCTCCGACCACGGGGATACGGCCGGCGAGCATGACAATCACATGGGCCACGTGCCGTGCATGATCTGGGACACCATGCTCCACACCCCGCTCATCGTGCGGCACCCGAAGCATTTTGCTGGCGGGAAGAAGATCAAGAACCTGGTCCAAACCACCGACATCTTCCCCACCATCACCGAATTGCTGAACATCGACGACGCGGGCCTGGGACTCCAGGGCTTCAGCCTGCTCGGCGCGCTGGGCGACAACCCGACGCGCACGTTCGCCATGTCCGAGGTCGAGCACCCGGTCCAGGTCTTCGAGCGATGGTGGAAAGTGGTTCCCGACTTCGACGTGCGACCTTTCTGCCGACGGTGGAAGGCCTACCGCGACGGGCAGTTCAAGTACGTCTGGCGCTCCGACGGGAACGACGAGCTCTATGATTACATCAACAACCCGGACGAGCAAGAGAACGCGATCCGTCAGTTCCCCGAGAAGGCGGCGGAGTTGAAACAGAAGCTGGAGGGATATTTGCTCTCCCTCGAACGACACGACTACGGCGACAAGATGCGGAACGACAAATACAAAAAAGTGAACCTCCACAACTACGCCCGCCTCAAGGCCTGGGGCATCTGCCGCGAAATCGAGTGACATGAAGATCCAAATCAACCGGCGAGTCCGTCGGATGGAACACTCGCCCACGCTCGCGATCCACCAGCGCGTAACCGAGCGCCGCGAGCAGGAGGGTGGCGTCGTCCATTTCGGTTTTGGGGAATCTCCGTTCCCCGCGCCTCCGGTTGTCGTGGCGGAGCTGAGAAAGCACGCGGGCGACAGCCGCTACCTGCCGTCTCAAGGACTTCCGGCATTGCGCGAGAGCGCGGCGGCTTATGTGGCGCGGCGCTTCGGGCACGATGCCGACCCGGACCGGATTGTCGTGGGGCCGGGGAGCAAGGAGTTGATCTTTGACTGCCTGTTCGCGCTGGACGGGGACCTGATCCTGCCGTCCCCCTCGTGGGTGAGCTACGGTCCGCAGGGGAAGCTCCTGGGCAAACGGGTGATCCGGGTCCGGGCCGATCCGGAGGGCGGGTACCGCCTGAACGCGGATGCGCTCGATGTGGCCTGCCGAAAGTCGAGAACGAAGCAAAAGATCACCATCCTCAACTCGCCCTGTAACCCGACGGGGGCAGTCTACTCCCGGCAGGAGCTTCGGGAGATCGCACGAATTGCGCGACGGCATAATGTGATAGTCCTCTCGGACGAAATCTACGTCGAGATCACCTTCGGCCGGGAGAGGTATGTCAGCATTGCGAAACTCTGTCCCGAGCGCACAATCGTCACGACAGGGATGTCGAAGGGATTCTGCGCGGGCGGGCACAGGCTGGGCATCCTGCTGGCGCCCGGGACGATGGCGGACCTTGTCGCGCAACTGACCTGCATCGCCAGTGAAACCTTCTCGTGTGTCTCGGCCCCGGTGCAGCATGCGGCCGTCGCGGCCTTCCGCCGCGACAGGGCGGTGCGGGATCATGTCCGCGATACCGTGGCGATCCACAAGATGGCGAGCGAATATCTATGGCGCGGTGTGACAGAGATGGGCCTGCGCTGTCCGAGGCCCGAGGGCGCATTCTATCTCTTCCCTGATTTTTCGGCCTTTGCAAGTGACCTGCGCAGGGCCGGGGTTCGGGCCGACGCGGACCTCTGCGCCGATCTGCTCGATAAACAGGGCGTGGCTCTGTTGCCCGGCAGGGCCTTCGGCGTGCCGAGCCGCCAGCTTGCCGTGAGACTGGCCACGGTGGATTACGATGGCGGCGCCGTTCTGAGGGCGTATCGCAAGGAGCGATGGCGAACGACCTTCCGGAAGGGGGAGTTCGTTGCGAAACACTGCCCGAATCTGCCGGAGGGTCTCCGGCGGATGGAGGAGTATCTTGACTCCCTTCCGTAAGCCATGCCACATTTATCGTTGACATTTGCGTCAATGGCCCTATAATCCGACAGCAGTAGTCCTGCCCGGGATCGATTTGAGAGTTTCTGCGTTTGGGGAATGTACGCGTTCAGCGGTCGTGAGGAACCAACGTATGGCGATGACGAAGAGCGAGCAGATGGCGTTCATGGTGGAGAGCGGCGTGACGGCCGTGATCCGCGCGAAGGACTCCAGCCAGTTGGTGGAGGTGGCCGAGGCCATCGAGGCAGGAGGGGTGGTATCCATCGAGGTGACGATGACCACGCCGAACGCCCTCGGCGTGATTAGCGAGGTGGCAAAGAAAATGGGGGACCGGGTCCTGATAGGCGTGGGTTCGGTGCTTGACCCGGAAACAGCCCGAGCGGCGATCCTGGCCGGAGCGGAATTTGTGGTATGCCCGACGCTGAACCTGGACACGATCAAGCTGTGCCGCCGGTATAGCAAGGGGGTCATCCCCGGCGCCTTCACGCCGACGGAGATCCTGACGGCGTGGGAGGCGGGAGCGGATTTTGTAAAGGTTTTTCCCGCCACGGCGCTCGGTCCGAAGTATATCAAGGACGTCAAGGCGCCGCTGCCGCAGGTGGAGCTGGTCCCGACGGGGGGGGTGACTGCGGAGAACACGGGCGATTTCATCAAGGCCGGCGCGGCGATGGTGGCGGCGGGGAGCAGTCTGGTGGCCAAGTCGGCCCTGGCCGAGGGGAAGTTCGATGCGATCACCGAGACCGCGAAGAGGTTTGTTGCCGCCGTCAAGAAAGCCAGAACGTGATGGGGAGAAAGCGGAATGAAGATACTCGTTGTTGAGGATGAAGAAAAGCTTGCCTCCATCATCCAGAGAGGATTGGCCGAGGAGCAAAACGAGGTGACGGTGTGCGCCGATGGGGAGAGCGGCCTGAAGGAGGCCGTGACTGCTGACTACGACTGCATCATCCTCGATCTGATGCTGCCGAAGCGAAGCGGCATCGAACTTCTGGACGCCATGCGCGCGAAGGAGATCCACACGCCCGTGATCATTCTTACGGCCAAGGATTCGGTGGAGGATCGCGTGCACGGTCTCGACCACGGGGCCGACGACTACATGGTGAAACCCTTCGCGTTTGCCGAGCTTGAGGCGCGAATTCGGTCCGTTGCTCGCCGGGCAGATGCCGCCCAGCCGATCCTCCTGAGCATTGCTGACGTCACCCTCGATCCGATCAAGCAGGAGGTCAAGCGGGGCGATGAGGAGATCAAGCTTACGAGCAAGGAATATTCCCTTCTCCAGTACTTTATGACGAACCCCAACACCCCGCTTTCGCGAAAAATGATTGCGGAGAATGTTTGGGACGTGACGTTTGCGAGCTACAGCAATGTGATCGACGTGTATGTCAACTTCCTCCGGAAAAAGATAGACTGCGATCGCGAGCAGAAACTGATCGTCACTGTCCGGGGCGTGGGATACATGATGCGCGACCCCGACCGCCCCATAGACTGAACGGCTTCCGTTCCTGATTCACTTTTATGAAACCCTTTGGCCGCGGCATTCGCTTCAGGCTGGTCTTCTTCTACACCTGCATCATGGTGCTGGCAATGCTGGTGTTCAGCGTCTGCCTCTATCTCAGCCTTCGCGGCAGCGCACAGGAGGCCTTCGATCTCGTCTCCCCCCATGTCCTCGGCCCGCCGGACGAGTGGGACGTCGTCATCAGCCCCGAGGTCACCCTCATCAAGAGTCTCGCCGTCGCCCTGATCGGCTTTCTGGGTTTTTCCGTTGTAGCCGGGTGGCTTCTCGTGAGCAAGACGCTTGAACGTGTGGGGAGCATCATCCGTTCCACCGAACGAATCACCGAAGGGAACCTGAAAGAGCGCCTGCGGCTGAGCGGAACACGCGACGAGCTCGACGACCTGTGCATCACCCTGAACAAGATGATCTCCCGTCTCGAAGGGCTGCTGGAGCAGGCGTCGCAATTCGCCGCGGACGTGTCCCACGAACTGCGGACGCCCCTTACGGTGATGGCTGGGGAACTGGAGGTCACCTTGCAGCATGGGAAGTCGGAGGCCGACTACCGCAACGCGCTGGAAAGCTCGCTCGAGGAGATCGCCCGGCTGGTGAAGATCGCCGACGATCTTCTGACCCTGGAACGTGTGGGCGCGGAGCGAGGGCACATCGAGTTCCACGAAGTCGACCTGAAAAAGCTGCTCAAGAAGATCCATGAAGACATCCGAATCCTGGCGGAAAGCAAGGAGATAGAGTTCAAGCTGGACCCCCTCCCGGGCATCACGATCATGGGCGACCAGCACACACTGACCCGGCTCCTGATCAACCTCGTGGACAACGCGGCAAAATACACGGACCCCGGCGGGACCATCACCCTCTCCCTGGCCAAGGACGAAGAGTTTGCCAACATCACGGTGGCCGATACGGGCATCGGCATCCCCCAAGAGGACATTCCAAAAATCTTCGACCGGTTTTATGTGGTGGACAAGTCCCGCTCCGGTGCAGTAGCCGGCACCGGCCTGGGCCTAAGCATGTGCAAGGCCATCGCCGAGATGCACGAGGGACACATCCGGGTGGAAAGCTACGAGGGGAAAGGCAGCCGCTTTACTGTTCGCCTGCCCCTGCCGAAAAAAGAAGAGGCCGAATGAGCGCGGTCACGCGGGCCGCCAAACGGCAAACCCCTCCTCGGCCTCCCTGCCGAAGGGCTTTTCACGGAACGACTTGACTTGCCGCATTCCGTTGGCCCGGAGCACGCGGCCCTTCCTCTCGTCGCGCAAGGCGGTGGTGACGGTGAGCCGTTCGCCGTACTCTTGCTTCATGTATCGAACCGCTTCCCTGGCAAGCGACTCATCGGGCGCGTAGAAGTCGGCCTCGACGCGGCCACCGGACTCTTTCACTACAATGAATCCGCACATGCGTTCGCCCCGGCGAATCGCGATCTCGCGGGCGCCATGCTCCCACTCCGACGCGCGGGTCAGGCTAATGACGCGCCGCTCGCCGGTCAGGCCCACCGGATACAGCCGCGAGACCAGCCGCTCGTGATTCAGCAGGTAGTCGAAGGCCAGCCAGTCCTTCTCCCCCATGGGCCCGATGGAGATGGGTCCGTCCGTGATGAAGTGCCGTTCGAAGTGGCTCTCCGGCCCACGGATCATCCAGCATCGCCCGTCCTTCTGCTGCGCGATCAGGTCCACGAAGCCGCGCCGGCCGTACATGCCCCGCGCGTGGACGGTGGACAACAGCGTCGGCAGCATGACCACCTCCACGTTGCGTTCATCGAAGAACGCCAACGCGCGGTTGAGCACCTCCCTGCCGATGCCCGTGCCTCGATACGCCTCCTCCACTAAGAACCATCCGAAGTGGCCGAGCTCCGGGGTGACCGGAGAAAGGCCCAGCCATGCGACGCCGACGTAGGCGTCTGTGTCGGCATCGCGGGCCGTGGAGAAGTGGTGGACCCATCCCGGCAGGTCATCGTTGATGACCCGCTGCATGGAGTCCAGCCAGTGCGCGCTGTCGGGCAGCATCACGCTCGGCTTGGCATAGGGATACCACTCGACAAACCGCTCGGGAAGGGGATGCGTCAGGATGGCGTAGTCGATGTGCATCCGCAAACTTACAGTTTCAGGTTCTTCAGCTTCTTCGCCGCCGCGCGGGTCTCTTTGATGCTCGGCACGAGGGCGAAGCGGACGTAGCCCTCGCCGGGGTTCAGGCCCTTGTTCGTCTTGTCGCTGATCCACGCGCCCGGGGTAGTGACGATGGCGATGTCGGGATCAAGCAGCTTGGTGGCAAAGTCAACCGACGTCATGCCGTCAGGCACGCGCTGCCAGAGATAGATTGTGGCTTCCGGCGTGCAGTCGGGCAGGCCGGCGGCGGTGAGGCCATCAACGAGAATGTCGCGCTTCTGTCTGTATTCCTTGCGGCTCTGCCGGACGTGCTTCTCGTCCTTGAGCCCGGCGATGGCGCCGTCCTGGATGAACGTGGGCGTGCCGGAGTCGATATTGGTCTTCACTTTCTTGAACGTGTCAACGATGCGAGAATCCCCCGCGATCCAGCCGACGCGGTAGCACGTCATGGCGCTCCTCTTCGACATGGAGTGGATCGCGACGACACCCTGCTTCGCCATCTCCAGGATGCTGTGGGGCGGCTTGCCGTAGTAGATCTCCGTGTAGGCCTCGTCGCTTGCGATGATGATGTCGTGCTTCCGTCCGAAAGCGACGGCCTTTTTGAAGAAGCTCAGCGGTGCGTTGACGCCCGTGGGACTGTTGGGGTAGTTGATCCAGAGAATTCTTGCCTTCCTGCAAATGCCCTTCGGTATCGCATCCAGGTCGGGCAGGAAGTTGTTCTCGGGCAGCAAGGGAATGTAGTACGTCTTGCCCTCCGCGAAGAGCGTGCCCCGAGAGTAAGGCGGATAGCCCGGGGTGGGGATGATGACGACATCGCCGGGGTTCACGAAGCCTTCGGCGAAATTGAAGACGGCCTCTTTTGATCCCAGTGTAGCGCAGATTTCTGTGTCGGGGTTCACCTTCACGCCGAAGCGTTTCTTCATCCAGCCTGCGCAAGCCTTGCGGTAGTCTTCCGATCCGATGTAGCTCGGGTACCCGGCGGACTTCCGTGTCTCCACGCCCTTCTTGGTTGCGCTTCGGACGACGGTTGGCGTGGGGCACGTGGGGTCGCCCACGCCGAAGTCGATGGGCGTGATGCCCTTTTTTTTCAGTTTGGCAACCTGCTCGTCAACTTCCGCAAAGGCATAAGCGCCGATGGACTGGACCCGCCTGGACGCTTGGATTTTCATGCGCACTCTCCTCACTGGGTGTGGAACCGAGATAGTATGAATCCTGCGAAAAATGCGGGGCGGATGATACCATGTGAGGGAAGGCTTGTCAAGCACCCCACGCTGACCCGTATCTTGACAAGACGCCTCGAACGTGCCATCATATTGGTTTCGATTGATTCCGACAGGAGACGCGATGAGTACTTCCGAAGATCGAGTTGTCGTCAGAGGACTGGAGGGCGTTTGCGCCGCCGAGACGCGGGTAAGCTACGTGGACGGCGTCAACGGAGAGCTCTTCTACTCCGGCTACAACATTCACGACCTGGCCGACAAGGTGTCTTACGAAGAGGTCATTTATCTGTTGTGGCATGACCACCTGCCCAACAAGGAGGACCTTTGGGAATTCAAGTCAAAGCTCGTCGCTGAGATGCGCCTGCCGGCGCAGGTCATCCATGCCATCGAGCTCACGCCGCCCGGCAGCCACCCGATGTCCGTCCTGCGGACAGGTGTGTCGATGCTGGGCATGTTCGACCCCGACGCGCAGGACAACTGCGCCGCCGCGAACGGGCGCAAAGCGATCCGCCTCGTGGCGGCTATTCCCACGATTGTGGCCAACCTGCATCGCATCCGCACCCGCCAGCCGGTCTTGTCGGCCGACCCGGGCCTCGGTGTGGCGGCCAACTTCCTCTACATGCTCCGCGGGACCGCCCCCGACGAGGAGGAGGCCAAGGCCATGGACTTGCTCATGGTACTTCATGCCGACCACGGGCTGAACGCATCCACCTTCGCCGCCCGCGTCGCGGCCAGCACGGAGACCGACATGCACTCCGCCCTTACGGCCGCCATCGGCACGCTCAAGGGCCACCTGCACGGCGGGGCGAACCAGAAGGTGATGGAGATGCTCGTCCGCATCGACGGCGTGGGCATGGTCCAGGACTACATCCACGGCATGCTCGACGAGGGACACCGGATCATGGGCTTCGGCCATCGGGTGTACAAGACGGAGGACCCGCGCGCCAGCCACCTGCGAGGCGTGTCGCAGTTCCTCTGCAAGCGCGCCGGGCAGGAGCATCTCTACAACATCTCCCACCGGATCGAGGAGGTGGTCAAGGAGGCGAAGGGAATCTATCCGAACGTAGACTTCTACTCGGCCACCGTCCAACACGCTCTGGGGATCCCGAAGGAGTTCTTCACGGCGGTCTTCGCCGCCAGCCGGTGCGCGGGGTGGGTCGCGCACATCCTGGAGCAGTACCGCGACAACCGGCTCATCCGGCCGACCTCGAAATACGTCGGCAAGTACGGCCGCAAATTCGCGCCGCTGGACCGGCGGGAGTAGTCTCGGGGCTGCGGTGACGCGAGCCGTGACGCCGCCCCATGCGTCGGTCTGGGCTGTGCGGGCGTTTTTCCTTCAAGGGTACGCCCCTCACGCGCCTTTTCCTTCGAGCGCGTTCTTCATCGCCTCCACCACCGTCTCCAGAGCCTTGACGCGGGCGTAGTATTTGCAGTTGCCCTCGACGATGGTCCAGGGGGCGTAGGTGGTGCTGGTGCGCTGGAGCATGTCCACCACGGCGCCCTTGTAGCGGTCCCACTTCTCCCGGTTGCGCCAGTCTTCCTTCGTGATCTTCCACTTCTTGTGCTCCACCTTCTCCCGCTCCTCGAAGCGGCGGAGCTGCTCCTCCTTGCTGATGTGGAGCCAGAACTTGACGAGGACGCAGCCAAAGGAGACAAGCTGTCTCTCGAACTCGTTGATCTCCCTATAGGCCCGCTGCCACTCGGCCTCTGTGCAGAACCCCTCGACCCGCTCGACCAGCAGCCGGCCGTACCACGTGCGGTCGAAGATCACGATGTGCCCCGCCTTCGGGATGTGCTTCCAAAACCGCCACAGGTAGTGGTGAGCCTTCTCTTCTGTCGTCGGTGCGGCGATGGGGATCACCTCGTAGCCCCGCGGGTCCAGACCGTTCGTGAGGCGCTTGATGTTTCCCCCCTTTCCCCCGGCGTCCCAGCCCTCGTAGGCGATGATGACGGGAATGCGGCGGATGTAGATCTCGTGCTCCAGTTGGAAGATATCCTCCTGCAGATGGTCGAGGCGTTTCGAGTACTCGTCCTTCTCCATGGACTTCGACAGGTCTATGTGTTCCAGGAGTGTCTTGCGCTCGGAGACGCGCTCGCCCTCCGGCGATTCGGCCTTCTTCGGCTCGGCGGGCGCGGGACGGCGCAGGGCCTCTTCGAGCGCGTCGATGATCGTCTCGGTCATTTTGACGCGCGCCCACCGCCGGTTCGTTGCTTCGATGACCGTCCACGGTGCGAAGGCCGTGCTGGTATGCTCCAGCATCTCCTCTACGGCCAGGAGGTATTTTTTGTACTGTTTATGATGCCGCCACTCTTCCTTGCCGACCTTCCACTTCAGGTAGCTGTTCTTCTCCAGCTTCTTGAACCGCTTTTTCTGCTCTTTCTTCGAGATGTGGAGCCAGAACTTGACGATGACTGCGCCCTCGTCGGCGAGCTGTCGCTCGAACTCGATGATTTCCTCGTAGGCCCGCCGCCAGTCCTCCTCCGGCGTCAGCTCGTCCACCCGCTCCACTAAAACGCGGCCGTACCAGCTCCGGTCGAAAATGGCCATGGTCCCCTTGGCGGGCAGCTTGGTCCAGAAGCGCCAGAGGTAGGGATGGTAGCGCTCGTCTTCGTTCGGCGCGGAGATGGGGTGGACCTTGAATCCGCGCGGGTCGAGCCCCGAGGCGAGGCGGTTGATCAGCGTGCCCTTTCCTGCAGCGTCCCACCCCTCGAAGACGACGATGGTGGGGATCCCGGCCGACCGGGCCTTGCGCTGGAGCTCATTCAGCCGCCACTGCAGCGGCTCGAAGACCTCTTTGTATTCCTCTTTCGAGAGGGACTTGGTGAGATCGACTTTTTCGAGCATGGGCCACTCCAGAATCGGAAAAAGGGGGCCAGGAGCATTTTGCTCGAAGAGCCCTACGGGTGCTGTGCACAAAATACTCCTGGCCCCTTCTCATCGCGTTTGCAGATGGAACTACCGCGGGCTCTCGCGTTCCTCCGGGGGCGGCTTCGTGGGACCCTCGACAACGGCCTTGGCGGCGCTCTCGACATCGGTGAACACATCGAACACCTTGTCCAGCCGCATGGAGGTGATGACCGTCGCGATCTGGCGCTGCATGCGAGCGAGGACGATATCGCCATCCTGCTCCCGGGCGCGGCGCGTCATACTCAGCAATAGAGAAATGCCGCTGCTGGCGACGTAGTCCACGCCCTCCATGTCGAGAACGATAAACAAGTTGCCGGAGTTGAGCGGGCCGTTGAGCAGCGGCGCCGCCAACTGATCCAGCCGGCCATCGAGTGACAGGACGAGCGCACCGCCAATTTTCTTCTGCGTGACTTCCATCTTGTCTCCAGTACTCATAACTCACACCTCACTTACGGCACAATCCGCGCTGTGGGCTGATTCGCCAGGCGCTCCCAATCCACCTTGCCGAAGGCCCCGTCCTTCTGGCCGGGGTGGAGCACATAGCTCATTCGCGCGCCAGAGAGGTCCCCGCCGCTCAGCCCGATGCCCCCCCAAGACCCGCCGTCCCAGTATGTCATGTTGCTGAACTTCGTGAGCGCCACACAGGAGTAGGCCCAGCCTGGGGCATATACCACATAATACTTGGGATCGGGGCACTTGCCGCTTACCCCTTCCCCATTCCCTACGCCGTCCACCTTCGCCTTGTGGCCGAGAGGATCTTCGTAGATGCCTTCCAGGCCGAGGTAGGCCCGGCTGATGCTGCCGAACGCCCGGTTGGCCTTGAATAGCATATCAAATCGGCGAGGGTAGAAGAAATAGGTTTTTTCATAATTCAGACCCGCCCGCAGGCGCTTGCGAATCTTGACCACCGCCCGCACCGGGCCGTTGCCCAGCGCGTCGATACTCTCCACCGCACTGCCCTCCTCTTTCGTCCAGCCCGTCTGGCGGGAAGAGTAGACGAGACCGGTGAGGATCGACGTGTCCTTCACCGTACCCAGCTTGTCGTACAGCGCCACGATGCAGCCGTTGTCGAAGACGGCCGTGTAGGCGTCGGTCGAGGCCGTGGTGGTCGCCGCATCCCATACCTTGCCGCGGAAGCCGGTCTTGGGACCGTTCTCCACCGTATCATAATAGACGATGAACTGGGCCTTCGCGTTTGGGCCAAGTTTTCCAGGGATCACCCACACCACCTCGCCGACAGGATTCGTCTTTGGGTCAAATCCCCTCCCCGGGTCGAACTGGCAGAGCATCGCCTTGCCCGGGCTCCCGTCGGCCTTTCGCTCGCACACCCGGATCGAGTTCACGTCCAATGTTCCCGACCCACCGAGGCGCTTCAGCTCTCTGCCGAAGTCCACTTTCAACGCGACCGGCACATCCCGTTGTTCCACCTTCCCGTTGGTCACTTCGGCAGTCACCTTGTAGTGCCACAGGGAGTAGTCCGGGGCGATGGAGAGAGTCTTCTCCGCCACGTTGTTCTTTTCGATCAGCTCCGCGATGCGGTTTTCCGGGTCCACGGCGACGATGATCTTCCGGCAGCCGTCTAACTTCGATGTGTCCAACGTGCACGACACCTTCGCCGTGGTCTTGCCGTCGATGGATACCTTCTCCGTCTCGATCAGCCCCTCCGGCGCCGTTGTTTCGAGATAGAAACTCACGGGCACATCCCCCGCCTTCGCCGTGGCCTTGTTCGCCACCGCCGCCGTGATCGTCACCTTGTCCCCCTGCTTCGGCTGGCCCGGGTCGAGCACAATCCCGGCGCTCTGGATGGAGAGATTCGGAAGGTTGTGCTTCTTCCCACAGATCACCTCAAACGTCCCAACCCCGCCGCAGACAATGGCCTCATTGTCCTTGATCTCGAGATGGACCTCCTCGATCCGCTCGCCCGCGTCGTCCAGCCGGAGGACATGCGTCGTAGTCATGTCCCACTTCGGCGCCACTTGGCTCGGCCGGACAAGCGACGCCTCGCCCGCTTTCGTGCGGATCACCTTCAGCCGGCTGTCGTCGAGCGTCCGCACGGTGATCGGAACGGCCGTGGCGATTTCGCCGAAGTCATAGGTCTTCCCTCCCCCGTCGGCGAAGAGGTAGTCGGGCGCCTTAATGTAGGTCACGTTCCTGCCGTCCTTGCGCACCCGGTACTGCAGGATGGTCGGCCCTTTGGCAAAGAAGCCGAGCGGCGCGAGGGTATAGGTCGTGTCGCCGTCCCTCAGGTCGTAGGTCTTCTTCTCGTCGAAGTTGACGACGACAAACGTCCCGGAGCTGAAGGTCGTCTTCTGGACGGTTCGGTCCTCGGTGAGCCACTGGTGGCTGAGCATCTCGTCGAAGCCGATCTGCTCGTGCAGCTTGCATGTGTTCCGGTAGCTCTCTAAGAGCCGCTCGCGCAGGGCCGGGTCGGACCACTTGAAGCTGTACGGCTGGCTCACCCAGTAGAGCGGCGGGTTGGCGTAGAGCATGTTGAAGAGGTCTTTCTTATACGAGATCTCCGGCGCCACATTGTAGAGATGCCCCGTGCTGTCGCCCCAGTACCAATAGGAGACGACGCAGTCGCCGAAGACCAGCTCCCAGAAGGGGATGCGGTAATAGGGGCCGATGCCGTACTTCAGGTAGTTCTTGCCGATCTCCTCGCGCGATTTGGGCAGGTCCTTGCCCACGTACCCCGCCGGCCAGGAGTAGAAGCCGCCGCTCTGCATACCCTCCCAGTAGTCGTAGTAGGGCACGCCCCACCACCTGCCGTGTTCGCCGCCGAGGACAAGGCCGAGCTCGTCGGCAACGTACCGCGCCAGGCCCTGCTTGTATTCGCGGTCCTTCGTCCGGGTGCAGTAGTGGTTCGGGTCGTAGCATTCTCGCAGACCCGTGGCCGTGGTGACATCGAGGAACCGCGCGTTGCGCGGGTGCTTCTCCTGATCGCGGGGGATCCACTTCATCGCCACGGGCAGGTCGAGGGCCGAGCAGCGTTTGTAGAACTGCTCCTTGATGACGGGCTTCTTCGTTTTCGGATCGATCTTTGTCTTGCCGGTCTTCGGGTCGGTGATGTGGACGGGCCAGCCAAGCATCCGTTTGCCGTTGGCCTTCAGCGGCGAATCGTCCGGTATCTTGCAGTCGCCGTAGCGCCCCGACTTGCCGGCCATGATGTCTTCGTAATTGTCGTACACACTGGCCAGGTAGCCCATTTCGATGATGGCCTTCGTGTTCTTGATGCCGAAACTGCCGTTGATAATCATCCGGTCGATCCCGGCGGCCTTCGCCTCCTGGCAGAATCGCAGGCCGTTCGCCCCCCAGATGTCCGGTGCGCCCATGAGAAGCTTCACATCCGGGCGGCGCTTCATCTTCTCGCGCAGGGTCTTCAGGATGCCGGTGTCCTTCGCATACTGCCGGTACGCCTTCGCGCAGGCGACATATCCGCCCGTCGGACAGAAGCGGTAGCGCAGCTTGCGCCCGTAGCGCCACCGGCCCATGGAGGGCAGCCAGCTCACGCCAATGGCCACCTTCGCATCCTTGTCCCTGGACATGTTGGCTACGGTCATCCGGACATCATCCGGCGTATCGAAGATGCAGTCGTACCCGTACCCCGCCTTGATATTCGTGATCGCGAAGAAGGGCATATCGCTCCCCCACCAGCGCCGCGGCAGCTTGTCCGCCCGCAGCGGGACCAATAGCCCGTCCATGTACGGTGACACGGCCATCCAGCTCTCGCCCTTATCGGGAACGAGAGGACAGGGGTATTCGATCGTGCTCACCTCGGCCTGGTTCGGCCCTTCGATCTCCACCAGCACGTCACGACCCTTCTCCGGCAGCATGATCTTCACCTTGATCGGCAGCTTATCGCGCCCGCGGTTGCCCACCTCCGTCTCGAAGGAAAAGCCCGGATGAGGATCCTTGATCGCGAGAAGGTTCCGTATCCCTCCTTCCACGGATCCCCGCGCCTTCTCCATCTGCTCCTTCGACACATTCCCCGATGCATCGGCAAGGACGCCGTCGGCGAAGGTGCCCGGCTGGGAATGCTTCCACGACTTGGGGTAGTAGATCTGCCCCTCGCGCTTGCCGGTCGCGTCGGCGTCGTTCACGCCCACGGCGAAGGCCACGCGGCGCCCGACCGCTGCGCCCTTGGATAAATCGGGGAAGTACTTGACGGGAATAGATGCCTCGACGATGTAACCGTCCCCCGTTTCCTTCACGGCGATCTGGCAGCCGTCGAGCCGGCCATTGACCCGTGCGACGATCGATTTCTTGGGGTTGATGACGAACCCCACCTGGACGGGGCCGATCCACATCTCCAGCGAATCCCGCTCCCACCATCGCAGGAGGTCCTTGTCGGCCTTCGACGTATCGCGGAATACCCGCTTGTCGTCGGTGACCTTCGCGGCGAGATACACGGCCTTCTCGTCCCACATCACATAGACCCGCGCGCTGGCGTCTTTGTTGCCGGAGATATTCTTCACATCGGCCACCATGTCGGCGGTGATCCTGATGGGCGGCACGCCGGCCCACTCGGCCAGGTCCCCATCCACGGTGACCTTGCCGGCCTTTCGTATCTTGAGCAGCTCCCTCGGTTTCTGCTTGCGGATGGCGCGCTCGCGCGAGAACTGCACCCACCGCGCGTTGGCCTTCTTGTCGAGGACGGAGAACAGGCCGGTCGTATCGTCCAGGGTCAGTGCCAGGTTTTCATTCTCCACCCTATGCTGACCGAACGCCCTGGCGGGTGTGAAAAGAACGGCAACGACGGCCAAGACACCGAACAGAGAATAGATCGAGCGCATAAGGCTTCCCTCCTGCACGCAGTGCACATTGTCAGAATCGATATAAATGGTAACCGATCCCCCCGTGATTTGCAACCCCGAACCCGGACGGGTCGGGACCTTGCCATTTTTACAAAATTCTCCTTGCTTTTCTGTGAGAGCGTTGTAAGATTCGGGCGGTATTTCCCGCGCAACAGACAGGTGAAGTCACCTTGGAATGGAGGAGGAATGATGAAACTGTGGACCACGAGGATCCTTGGGGCCGCGCTGTTTCTGGCGTTTGCGGTTCAATTGGGGTGCGAGTACACCGGCGAAGTCACTGCCGTCCGGCCGAAAGGGTTCTACTGCAAGAAGGGCTCCAAGTGCACGCGAGGGTATGAGGAGTACCAGCTCTCCTACTTCGCTTGCAAGGAGGACGCCGAGGCCGCCGGGTACAAGTGCTGTCCGAAGCACGTAGCGAAGATGAAACCGCCGAAGGAGGCCCCAAAGCCCAAGCCGGCGCCGAAGAAGAAGGAAGCCAAGCCTGCAGCCAAACCGGTCGCCAAGAAACCGGCCCCAATGCCTGTGGCGAAGAAACCCGCAACCAAACCCGTGGCGAAGAAACCCGTGGCCAAACCCGCAGCGAAGAAGCCCGCAGCCAAACCCGCAGCGAAAAAGCCCGCAGCCAAACCCGTAGCGAAGAAGCCCGTGGCCAAACCCGCAGCGAAA
>JAADGH010000157.1:1817-16182 GCA_013152475.1 Planctomycetota bacterium | reverse complement strand
GAAGAAAGAGAAGAAAGGAAAGAAGGCAGAAAAGCCCAAGCCCAAAGTAGAGAAGAAGGCGAAGGCCAAAGACGAGGGGTTCTTCGCGAAGTTGTTCGGGAAGAAAAAGAAGAAAGAAGAGAAACCAAAGCCCAAGCCCAAGGCAAAGAAAAAGTCCAAGGCCAAAGACGAAGGATTCTTTGCGAAGCTGTTTGGCAAGAAGAAAAAAGCCCAGCCCAAGAAAGAGGTCAGCTCTTGCGACACGTGCCCGATGAAGGATACCTGCGACAAGAAGCCCGGTCCCTACACCGGCCCGGTCATTGGCGTCAAGAGCACGAAACTGTACTACAAGAAGGGCGGCCCATGTCTGAAGGACGTGAAGAAAGAGGATACGGTCGAGTTCAAGTGCAAGAAAATGGCCGCACAGGCCGGCTACAAGCCCTGTCCGAAATGCCCATGTTTTAAGGATCAGCCGGCCGCCAAGCCGTCTGCGCCGCGCCCCATGAAGGCGACCTGCCCAAAAACCGCACCGGCGAAGAAGGCTGAACCGGCCAAGAAGCCAGCCGCGAAACCCGCGGCAAAACCGGCTCCTGCAAAGAAAACTGAGGCCAAGCCTGCACCCAAACCGGCCGCCAAATCGGCCGCAAAAAAGGAGGACAAGAAGCCGGCTCCTGCCCCCGCAAAGAAGAAAGAAAAAGAGAAATAGCAGTCAGCCGCCAAGCGCCGGCGGACGTGCGTTTGCTTGTTGGAGAGGTCGCCTGCAAAGGGCCTCTCCAGCGGCATGTACGGGGAACAAAATCGTCTGAACTGCCCCCCAAAAGAAACCGGCCCGCGCCATCACTTCACGTTGTTGGTATTCACGGCGCCCTTTCCCGCCGTCAGCACCCCGCTTTTCCGATTCCCCCGGCAGTTGTTCGATGTGATGATGTTGTGGTCGCTGCCCTTCTCCTCGGCGATCCCATAGGCCGGCATCTCTTTCTCGCCTTCGCGTTCGTCCGTGCAGAGATTGCCGGTGACGACGATGTCCTCCGATTCGCGAACCAGGGGCCGGGGCGGGCGCCGGCAATTCCACTCTCCTGTTAGCAGAGCCATCCTTGCCGTGTCAAGCGCGCAGGACTTTCCCCGGAATGCGGGCATGATCAAGCGCGACCGCTGTCGATCATTTGGCTTGCAAAACTCGGTTTGCGGAACCCATGCCCTTGTCATTGCGACAAGTCACGCGCTTCGCGTGATGACGAAGCACTCTCATCAAACGATGCCGGTTGGAGGGAGGAGATTGCGTCGTGCGGGTTGTGGAAAAACTCCTCCGAAAAAGCGGCTTGACACGCGCCGCGGGAAAGGGTATTATTTGTTTAGGCTAACTAAATATTCGGCATATGAACTAACTTTTCCGGAGGAGCGCCCAGTGGGTGCAAAAAAAGACCTGGCGACCCAGACCGAGCGAATCGAGTTCCTGTTGTCGCAGATACTGCGCGGGATCTTTCGATTCAACGGAGAACGCCGGCCCCGCAGGGGGAAACGGATGGATTTCACCCTGGCCCAGCTCCGCATCATGCGCATCGTCTCGCACCACCAGGACGCGCGCATGGGCGACCTGGCAAGGCTGTCCGGGGTCTCGATGCCGACCCTCACGGGCACCGTGGACCGCTTGGTCAAGGCCGGCATCCTGGCGCGCTATCGCGACCCGAAGGACCGGCGCTCGGTGCGCGTGCGCTTCACGCGCAAGGGCAACAACATGCGCGAGCAGCACAAGCGCATGCGCGTCAAGCGCATCTCCTCCATGCTGGAGAAACTGCGCCCGGCCGAGCGGACAGAGCTTGCAAAGTCCATGGAGAAGACGTACCGCATCATCTCGAAACTGGTGGACGAGAAGACCCAAGCCCATGCGGCCGGGTGACAGGGAGCGAATCGGCTCATGGCTTTAAAGTGAGGAAACCAATGCGAAGACCACCCCTCCGGCAACTGCTCATCGGTCAGACGATTCTGATCGTGGTCCTCGTGGCCGCAATCGGTGTGCTTGTGGCCCGGCGCCATAGGAGCAGCGGGAAGGCCGAGAATACGCCCAAGATGGCCGCGACGAGCATGGGACGCGGCCGGTGGTCGCGCGGTGGGAGCGCAGGCGGCCAGGCGAAGGCCCGGAGCGCCGAGGGGTCCACGCGCATCCCCGTCAAGGTGACGAAGGTGGCCCGCAGGAGCATCGACGCGTCGTTCTGGGACAGTACCTGGCTGGAGGCGGACACCCGCGTCGACGTGCTGACCAAGACCTCGGGAGAGATCGTCAAGATGTACGTTGAGGAGGGCGACATCGTCAAGGAAGGCGACGTGCTTGCCGAGACCGAAAGCGACAAGGAACAGGTCGAATACAACAAGGCGAAGGTGGAGGTGAACAGCGCCAAGATCGCCATCCGCAACGCCGAGATCGCTCTGGAGAAGGCGCGGATTTCCTATGAAAACTGCAAGGCCCTGTACGATCGGGCCCTGGCGATCTACAAACAGCGCGTGATCAGTTCCGAGGAGTACGACGCCAAAAAAGTCGAGCACGACACGGCCAAGACGGAGTATGACAAGGCGGTGCAAGACCTGGAGGCCGCCAAGCTGAAGCTCTCCACCGAGGAACTGAATCTGGAGACCGCGCGGCTGAACCTCGACTACACGAAGATCCGGTCCCCCATCGCCGGGGTGGTGACGCTGCGCAACGTCGAGCGCGGGCAGGTGGTCAACACCAACTACGCGGCGTTTCAGGTGGCCGATTACGACCCCATCGTCGCGAACCTCTCCGTTCCCGAGACGGTGTTGAGCAAGATTCGCCTCGGCGGCCCGGTCCGTGTTCAGGCCGAGGCCATGCCGGGGAAGGAGCTGACGGGCAAGGTGAGTCTCATCAGCCCCATTGCCGAGGCGGGCAAGGTGAAGGTCGAGGTCAAAATCGCCAACCCGCCCGGGACGCCGCTTCGGCCGGGCATGTATGCCACGATGCATCTCGTGACCGAGACGCACGAGAATGCGCTTGTCATCCCGAAGCGCGCGCTGGTGATCGAGAGCGACGCCAATGAGGTCTTCGTCGCCCAGGACATCGTCCAGGTGAAGGTCCCCGCCGCACAGCAAGAGACGTTCAAGGTGGATACGGCCGTTCGCATCGCGGAGAAGATCCCGGCCGAGAAGGAGAAGGGCGAAGGGAAACCGAAAGAAAAACAGGGATCTTCTGGTGGACCTGCCGAAACGGAGAAAATCGTCGAGGGTACGGTTGCGAACGTGCTGCCTCCTGCGGAGGAGGGCGAACCGGCGGAGATCACGATCGCCCTGCCCAACGATCACGGGCTGCAGAAGGGCCGGCCGGCCAAGATAAGCCCTCTGTCAGATGATGGAGGGAATGCCGCAACGGTCGATGTGGAGTCTCTCGAACCCAGGACCCGGGCGCTGAAACGCAAGCTCGATTTGGGGCTTTCGGACCGAAACGATATCGAGGTGACCAAGGGACTCGATGAGGGTGAGCGCGTGGTCACGGCGGGGAACGAGGAGCTGAAGAACGGTTCCATCCTCCTGATCATGGGCGTGGAAACGCGGTCGGGCGAGAAGACGGAGGAGGCCGTGGCGGCCTCGACCCCGACGCCGCGCCCCGCAGGGGACAGACGCGGGGGCGGCGGGGGGATGCCGGCGAAGTTTTTCGGAAAAATGAAAGAGCGTGCGCTTTCCGTCCCGGCCGTGAAGGCCGAGTTCGACAAGCGCGTCAACGAGGACCCCTCCCTGGCCACCGACCCAAAGAAGTTCTTCGAGTTCATACGCGAGATGCGGGAGAAGGGCCTGATCCAGCCGCGCCGCCGCGGCCGGCCGGAGTGAAGAACACCCCCTCCCTTGGGGGGAATGACGCTGCGGCGAATGACTCCTCCGGTAACTGAGAGGTTTCGTGATGGCATGAAGATCGTCGACTTTTCCATTCGCCGTCCGGTGACCATCACCATGCTGATGGTGGCGATGATCGTCTTCGGCTTCATCGCCCTCGGCAAGCTGGCCATCAACCTGCTGCCGGACATCTCCTATCCCAGTCTCACGATCCGAACGGAGTACAGCGGCGCGGCGCCGAACGAAGTGGAGACGCTTATCTCGAAACCGATCGAAGACGCCGTCGGGGTGATCCCGGGGGTCGTCCGGGTGAGCTCCATCTCCCGTCCCGATGTCTCCGACGTCACCATCGAGTTCGCGTGGCAGACGAACATGGACTTCGCCTCATTGGATGTGCGGGAGAAACTGGAGCTGGTGAACCTGCCCGAAGACGCCGACCGTCCCGTGCTCCTCCGCTTCGACCCGGCCCTCGACCCGATCATGCGGATCGGTCTCTTCGGCGACGAAAGCCTGGTGACGCTCCGCCTCATCGCGGAGGACGACATCAAGCCCGTCCTGGACGGCCTCTCGGCGGCGAACGAGTCGGGGCAGCGGGGCGGTGTGGCCGCGGTGAAGATCAGCGGCGGGCTGGAGGAGGAGGTCCAGGTCGAGATCAACGAGGGCAAACTCGCCGCCCTCGGCATCCCCATCTCCCAGGTCGCCGCGCGCCTTGCACAGGAGAACGTGAACCTCACCGGCGGCAACCTGAAGGACGGCGAGGCGGAGTACATCGTCCGGACGCTGAACGAGTTCAAACGCGTGGACGAGATCAACGATGTCGTTCTCGCCATCCAGAACGGCAGGGAAATCCGTTTCTCCGATGTCGCCACCGCCCGCAAGGGGCACAAGGACCGGGAGGTTGCCACGCGCATCAACGGCAAAGAGGCGGTGGAGATCGCCGTCTTCAAAGAGGGCGATGCGAATACCGTGTCCGTCGCGCGGCTGGTGAAGGAAAAGCTGAAAGAGATGCGGCGCGACCTGCAGAAGGTGTCCAGCTCGCTGCGGCTTGAGGTCGTGTCCGACCAGTCGCGGTTCATCGAAAACGCCGTCCGCGAGGTGCAGGGCGCGGCCGTCGTCGGCGGACTGTTGGCCATCGGCATCCTGTATCTCTTCCTGCGCGACCTGAAGAGCACCGTCATCATCAGCTTTGCCATTCCTCTCTCGGTGGTGACCACGTTCTTCTGCATGTTCCTGTCCAAGATCACGCTCAACATCATGTCGCTCGGCGGGTTGGCGCTGGGCGTGGGGATGCTGGTGGACAATGCCATCGTGGTCCTCGAAAGCATCGACCGCTACCGCGGCATGGGCAAGAGCGCCCAGGAGGCCGCCTCCGCCGGGGCGAGCGAGGTGGGCATGGCCGTGAGCGCCTCGACCCTGACCACAATCTGCGTCTTCGTGCCCATCGTCTTTGTCCATGGCATTGCCGGACAGCTCTTTACGGACCAGGCCCTGACGGTGACATATTCGCTCTGTATCTCGCTGGTGGTCGCCCTGACGCTGATCCCGATGCTCTCCGCCCTGGAGCTCAAGCGCACCGTCGAGGAGCGCAAGGCCGTCACGGTTCCGCGCAAGCTGATCTCGCTGCTGCTGATGGTGGCCGCCGGTCTTGTGGTCTGGTTCGGAGGGCGGCCGCTCGCGGAGGTGCGGTCGGCCGCGCGGCTCTCGGGCGCCATTGCCGCCGCCGTCCTTCTGCTTCTCTTCTCCGGTCTGATCTGCGCCGGATGGGGGGCATGGAGGAGCGTTATGAGACGGGTCGCCCAGTCGCTGCGCAGCCGGGCGGTCCGTCTCGTGGCCCTGGCGATCCTCTTTGCCCTGTTGACGGCGGGCCTGTTCTATCTCAAGGCCCATCCGGACCTGATCGACGGGGTGTTCCCCGCGCAGAAGAAGGCGCCCCCCTCCGCCTCCCGCTGGGCCAGGGGGATGACAACGAAGACGGGCCTGATGGAGCTCTTCATCCGCTTCGCCCGTCGCACGGTGGAGGTGTTTTCGGCGCAGGCGCTGCTGGTGTCGAGTGCGCTCTGGGTCTGGCTCATTGCCTATTCCGGCGCGGCGGCGCTGCTTGTCTTTGTGGCGCGAAACGCATTTCGCGCGATCGGCGCGGCACTTTCGCTTGTCCTCTTCCCAGCGATCTTCGTCTTCGAGCGCGGTTACGGGTTCGTTGCCTTCTGCTATCCGTTCGTCATCGAGTTCGCGTTGAAGCATAAAGTGACGATCCTGGCCCTGGCCCTTCTCCTCTTCTGGGTGTCCTGGGCCCTGCTGAGCGGCATCGGCGCGGAGCTCATCCCCGAGATGAGCCAGGGCGAGCTCATCATTACGATGGAGATGCCGGTGGGGACGCCGATCGAGGAGACCGAGACCGTGGTGGCGAACATGGAGGACATGATCCGGCGGTCGAAGTCCGTGAAGACGGTCTACAGCATGGTCGGCTTTACGGGCCAGACCGGCGGGAAGTCCGGCGAGAAGCTCGAGCACATCGCGCAGATCAATATCCTGCTGCCCGAAGGCGCCGGGCGGGAGGCGGAGGAGACGCTGATGGCGGGCCTGCGCCCGCAGTTCGACCGGATCCCCGGCCTGGAATACAAGTTCAGCCGGCCCACTTACTTTTCGTTCAAGACCCCCATCGAGATCGAGATATCGGGCTACAACCTGGCCACCCTCGACGCCCTGGCCCGAGAGGTGGCGGATGCGATATCGGACCTGCCGCAGATCACGGATGTGAAATCGAGCAGCGAAGGAGGCAATCCCGAGATCCATGTGATCTTCGACCGGCAGAAGGTGGCGATGTACGGCCTGGACATCGGGACCATCGCGGCGACGATCCGAAACAACATAGAGGGCGACGTGGCGTCGGAATTCTCCCAGCGCGACAAGAAGGTGGACATCCGCGTTCGCGCCCGCCGCGACGACATCGAGGGAATCGACAAGATCAAGCGGCTTACCGTCAGTTCGGCGGGCGGCGTGCGCATCCCCCTGTCGCTGGTGGCGACGGTGGAGGCCCATCAGGGCCCGGCGGAGATACGGCGCGTGGGGAACGAGCGCGTGGTGATCGTCAGCGCGAACCTGAAGGGCTTTGACCTCAGCTCCGCCGTGGAGGCCATCGAAAAGCGGGTGGCGAGGGTCCCCCACGGCGCGGACTTCGGCATCGAGGTCGTCGGCCAGAGCGAGGAGATGGCCCGGGCCTTCGCGAGCATGCGGTTCGCCATCCTGCTGGCCGCGTTCCTGGTCTACCTGGTCATGGCGTCGCAGTTCGAGTCGCTGCTGCATCCGCTGGTGATCATGTCCGCCATCCCCTTTGGTTTGACCGGCGTGGTGTTCGCGCTCGTGCTGACCGGCCAGAACATCAGCGTGGTGGTGCTGATCGGCGTCGTGATGCTGGCGGGGATCGTCGTCAACGACGCCATCGTCCTGGTGGACTGCATTAACACTCGCCGCCGGGAGGGAATGTCTCGTCATGACGCGATTGTGGAGGCCGGCAAGCTCCGCCTGCGGCCCATCCTCATGACGACGGCCACAACGGTCCTGGGCCTGCTGCCCATGGCCGTTCCGGCCCTGATGCCGGCCTTCCTGGGCGCCGGGCAGGGGTCGGAAATGCGGCAGCCTATGGGCATTGCGGTGATCGGGGGGATGGTGTCGTCCACGCTGCTGACGCTGGTGTTCGTCCCCACGCTGTATGCGACTTTCGAAAGCGCGAAAGAACGCATCCTGCACGTGTTTGGGGTGCAGGTGACGAAGCCGGCGGTGGAGAAGGCCGAATGAAGCTGTCCAACTTCTCCATCAACCGGCCGATCACCACCCTGATGATCGTGGTCTGCATCCTCGTGCTCGGCTGGATATCCCTGCCCGATCTGTCGTCGCCGAAGGAGGCGGAATCCGCATCGGCAAAGGGCGAGCGGGCCCGCAACCGAAGCGCTGCGTTGCACAGCATCCCACTGGAGTATCTTCCGGAGATTTCATCGAACCGCCTGCACATTCGCGTGCCCTACACCTCCTCTTCGCCAAAGGAAGTGGAGGAGAGGATCACCATCCCCATCGAGGAAGCCGTCGCCACCGTCAAAGACGTGGATGAGATTCGCGGACGGTCGAGCAGCCGCGAGTCCAGCGTGACGGTGACCTTCAAGCCGGACACGGACATGGATCTGGCCTCGGCCTGGGTGCGCGACAGGCTCGACCATGTCAAGGCCGATCTCCCGGAGGACGTGGAGCGGATTCGCATCTTCCACTGGCAAAGCACCGACTTGTCTGTGGTCGACCTCCAAGTCTCCTGCGACGGCGACAAGGAGGAGCTGCAGGACGCGGTGAAGGAGATCCAGCGCCGGATCGAGCGCCTGGAAGGCGTGGCCGGCGTGGAGGTCAGGGGGATGGAGGAGCGAAAGGTCCTCATCGACCTGGACCTGGAGAGAATGACGTCCCACCGCGTCGATTCCTATGCCCTTCGGCAGGCGCTCCAGCGGAACAATATCAACGTCTCCGCCGGTTATATCGTCGAGGGGGGCAGGCGATACGCCGTCCGTTCACTCGGTGAGTTTCGCACCGTGGAGGACATTGCCTCGCTGGGCCTCAAGGGGGGCAGGGTCAAGCTGAAGGACATCGCCGACGTGCGGTTCGACTACCCAGAGAAGGAGCACTACCAGCAGGTCGACGGGCGCGACGCCATCGTTCTCAACGTGATGAAATCCTCCTCCGCAAATCTCATCAATGTCGCCCGGGTGGTGCAGGGGGAGGTCGGCGCCATCCGGCGGGAGATGGCGCACAAGTACCCCCGCCTGGGGCTGAAGATCAACATCTATCGCGACCGGTCCGCGGATATTCTCAACAGCCTTCAGAACCTCCGGAACGCCGGCCTGACCGGGGGCGTCTTCGTCATCATCGTCCTGTTCTTTTTCATGCGCAGCGTGCGGAGCACGCTCATCATCAGCCTGGCCATTCCGCTCAGTGTGTTCTGCACCCTCTGTCTGATGTATCTGAGCATCCGCCTGGGAGGCTCGCGGCTCACCCTGAACGTGGTGTCCATGGCCGGGCTGATGCTGTCGCTGGGCATGCTGGTGGACCCTGCGGTCGTGGTGCTGGAGAATATCTTTCGGCTTCGCCAGGACGAGGGCCTGGCCGCGGTCTCCGCCGCGAGGCTCGGGACGAGCAATGTCGCCGTCGCCGTGCTGGCCGCGACGGCCACAACCATGTGCGTCTTTGTGCCGCTGATCTTCTTCACCACGGGGATGCTGGCCATTTATCTGTACGACTTCGGGGTGACCATCTGCTTCGCGCTGTTTTCATCGCTGCTGGTTTCCATGACCCTTGTGCCGCTCTTGGCGTCGCGGATCATGGCGCGCGGCCTCCGCCAGAAGGCCTGGTGGCTGCGGAAGCTAACCGCAGGCTATGCCCGGCTTCTTAAGATCACGCTGCGCTTTCGGTGGGTCTTCGTCCTCGCGGTGGTTCCCCTTGCCTTCTTCTCCTTCTACCTCTACACAAGTCTTCCACAGGAACGCGGGCGGCACCGGGCGCGGCTCGTCCCCATCCGCGTGGATACGCCGCGAAGCTACACCGTCGAGCAGACGCGCGATCTGTTCCAACGGCTCGTGAAGGCCCTTGAGCCGTATCGGAAGGAACTTGAGATCGACGTCGTCTCCGCCAATTTCGACCGGCGCGGCGGGGTCATGCGGATCAAGCTGATCGAGGGCGACGCGGCGCGAAGGGATACCGGCGATCTGAAGGAGGAGATCAAGGCCAAGCTCCCCGTGATCCCCGGCGTCCGATACCGGGCGGGGCGGCTGTGGGGCATGGGAGGCGAGGAGGTCGGCATCTCTGTCGAGATCATCGGCAAGTCCGCCGACACGCTGGGGCGACTCGCCGAGGAGCTTCGGGAACGGCTCGAGGCGATCCCCTTCGCCAAGGACGCCGATACCAGCCTCGAGGCCGGCAACGAGGAGATCCGCGCGGTCGTCAATCGCGAAAAGGCGCAGCAATACGGCCTTTCGCCCCTGCGCGTGGCCCGCGGCGTCAACGCCGCCCTGAGCGCGCGCGCCGTGAGCAAACTCAAGCGCCGCGACCGCGAGGTGGACATCAGCGTGCAGCTTGCCGAGGAGGACCGTCTCAACCTCGATCAGCTCAAGAACCTGGAGTTCGAAAACCCCAACGCGGAAAACGTCACCTTCGACCGCCTCGCCGACTTCAAACGCGTGAAGGGTCCGTCGAGGCTGGAGCGCCAGGACAAGCGGGCGATCGTACGCGTGACCGCCAACGTCGACAAGGGCCAGCAGTTCATGGCCCGAAGGGCCATCGAGGCGGTGATGAAGGACTTCCCCCTCCCGCCGGCATACTCGTGGCGCTTCGCCGAAGACCGCCGCCACCGCCGGGAGGAGAGCGAGATGTACTTTGGCGAGATACTGGCCGTGGCGATTACCTACATGATCATGGCTGCGCTCTTTGAATCCTTCGCACACCCCTTTGTGATTCTCCTGTCCATCCCCTTCGCCATCACCGGCGTGGCCTTCTCCTTCCACTTCATCGGCATCCCCGTCGACTACCTGACCCACATCGGCATCTTCCTGCTCATCGGCCTGGTGGTCAACAACGCCATCGTCCTCATCGACTACATCAACCGCCTGCGCCGTTCGGGCATGGACCGCGCCACGGCCATCGTCCAGGGAGGAAGCCACCGGCTCCGGCCGATCCTGATGACGACCCTTACCACCGTCCTCGGCCTCCTGCCCATGGTCTGGCCGCTGCTGTTGCCCATCATGACGGGCCTTGTGGACGCATGGATGCCGGGCTTCATCGGCGGGGCGTATCACTGGCTGACCGGCCTCGGCGAGAAGTGGCTGCCGAGCATGTTCGGGCCGCTGCAGGGGCGGGACCGCTCCTGGGCGCCCATCGGGCTCGTCCTCATCTCCGGGCTTCTCACCTCAACGATCCTCACCCTCATCGTCATGCCGACCATCTACGCCATCGTGGACGACCTGGCCGCATGGCTGAAGAAGACCCTCCTCGGCATTGCGCCCGCGTGAGCGCGGCTATTTTGCCTTGCACACGAAGTCGAGGTACTTGCCCCCGGGCGTCCGCTCGATGCGCTGAACCCGCGTGACAGAGACCTTCACCGGACAGCCGAACTCGCGCTGGAACGCCTCGGCAATCCGCTTCTCCTGCCCCGCACCGAAGCCGTCCATCGGCACGACGATGACCTCGACACGGTCCCGTTCGTGCTGGATGACCTGGAACTGCCGGATGGCCCCGGCATCGCGGATCGCCACGCTCAGGCGGCTGCTGAACATGATCCCTCCGTCGGGCCGGACCAGTTGCCCCCGCTGGCGGCCGATGATGTGAGACAGGCGAGAGAGGCCCCGCCCGCATGGGCACGGCTCGTCGAGCGCCACGGCATAGTCGCCGACGTCGTACCGGATGAGGGGTGTGCCGTAATGCACCAGACCGGTCAGCACCACCCGTCCCGACTCTCCGGACGGGCAGGGGCGCCCGTCGTCGTCCACCACCTCGACGAGCACGTTTTCGTCGTAGACGTGATAGCCGTGTCCGCTCGGGCACTGGCTGGCGATGTATCCGACCTCCACGGAACTGTAGAGGTCCCAGACCCGCGCCTGGAAGACGTCCTGAATCTTCCGGCGCACCGGATCGGGGAGGACCTCGCCGATGGTGTGAATCTGCTTCAGGCGGCTCAGCCTGGCCCCGCGCTCGGCGAGCATCGTCCCCAGCAGATCGAGGTTGCTCGGGTAGGAGAGCACATACTCCGGGTCGGTGCGGAGAAGCAGTGCAAGCTGGGTGTCGGGGTCCATACCGACGTCCATGACGAAGCTCGACCCCGTGGCAAAGATTTGCGACATGGGGGGGCCCCAGGTCGAAATCTTACTGCCCTCCGGCGTCCTGGCCGCCGTGAAGGAATCCGAGAAGTGACGCAGGGAGACGAGCGTGGCCTGCGGGTCCACATTCGCCCAGATGAAGTCGCGCACGCAACAGG
Organism: Planctomycetota bacterium; assembly: GCA_013152475.1. Lineage (GTDB taxonomy): Bacteria > Planctomycetota > Brocadiia > JAADGH01 > JAADGH01 > JAADGH01. Next base: position 4,364 of record JAADGH010000157.1, on the reverse strand, counting down.
CAAACCATAGGGCGGCGGTTACGGAAGTGGATTGCACCCGAACGGGAGAGCTGGTCGATCCGGACGTGCTCAGTTCCTTTGTTTTCCGCGTGCCGGAGGGCAGAGAGCGGGGCCGGATCAGGTCGGCGCTGTCCTGGAGGTCCTTGCGTGTGAGCAGCGGCATGCGGCGGAAGTCGTCCAGGCTTTTCAGCGATGCGGCGTTCAGCCCGCACGAGCGCATGCGATCGGCGTAGAAAGGGCACTGCTGCTCGACGAACCGGAGCAGCATCCGCAACTGCACCAGTTGCTGGGACGCGACCTCCCCGCGGGGCCGCCACTCATTGCCCAGCAGTTGGTTGACCAGCAGATACGTCGTCACGATCTCGGGGTTGGGGACGGCCGGAAAGGCGTAGCCCGATAGACCCCGCAGCTCAGTCGCCGGCGGCAGTGCGCGCCATTTTCTATCCTGTGCGCCGTCGTTGACACCCATCAAATACTCTCCTCAGTAAAACGCCCGTTCCGGTGTCGCCGCATCCATGATACAGGAATCGGCCCCCCGGAGCAACAGACTGTCATTCCGGCCACGTAGAGGTTGACAGAGCGCGTCCGTTTTGGCAATATGTTCGTGGACGCCGTGGCGCGCCACGGGAAAGGCCCGATAAGCGCAGGGTATGACATGAAAAAAAAACAGGCCGACCGGTCCGATGTGACGTTTCCCTATCCCTTTGAGCCGTACCCCAAGCTCATCATCAACGCCGCGCTCACAGGCGTCATCCCCACGCGCGACATGACCCCGCACGCCCCCGTTCAGCCGGACGAGATCGTAGAAGACGCGGTCAGGTGCATCCACGCGGGGGCGGCCATCGTGCACGTCCACGCCCGGGACGCCGAGGGGAAGCCGACCTATCGGCGCTCCATCTTCGCCCGGATCATCCGCGGCATCAGAAGAGAATGCAGGGACGCCATTATCTGCGCCACCACGAGCGGCCGGCGGCACGGCGACTTCCGCCAGCGGGCGTCCGTGCTGGAGCTCGAAGGCGAGAGCAAACCCGACATGGGCAGCCTGACCACCGGGTCGCTCAACTTCCCCGACGGCCCGTCGGTGAACCATCCCGACATCGTCGAGCGCCTTGCCGTGCGGATGAGGGACCGCGGCATCAAACCGGAGATCGAGGTGCTCGAACTCGGCATGGTGAACACGGCGAAGGTGCTCATTGCGAAGGGCGTCATCACGCCGCCCTATTTTTTCAACATCCTGCTCGGCTCGATGCACACGGCGCCGGCGACAATGCTCAACCTGTGCGCCTTCGTCGAGGGCCTGCCGCGCCGCGCGGCCTGGTCCGCCTGCGGCCTCGGAAAATTCCAATTTCCGATCAATGTCGCCGCCATCGCGATGGGCGGCCACGTGCGCGTGGGCATCGAGGACAACCTGTACTATGACAACGAACGGACCCGATTCGCGACCAACGTGGAGATGGTCGAACGCGCGGCGCGCGTGGCGGCGGAGGTCGGACGCGAGGTCGCCACGCCGGCCGAGGCGCGCGCCATGCTCGGCCTGCCCGCCGTCGGATAGGGCCGCGAAAGGGTACGGCCTGAAGGACCGGAGACCATGAGCGACATCACCATCGAACCCGCCCGAGAGCAAGACATTCCGGCCATGATGGAACTGCTCGAGTTCGCCAACATGCACTACATTCCGTCGGAGGAAATGGCAGACCTGGACTGGCGCTGCTACTTCGTCGCGCGCGACAGCGACCGCATGGCCGGCTTGAGCGGCTACAAGATACTCTCCCCCACAGAGGGCAAGACGCAGCTCATGGTCGTGCACCCGGACTGCCGCGGACGCGGCATCGGGATCAAACTCCAGACCGCGCGCCTGGAGGCCATGGCTGCGCGGGGGGTGAAGACGGTCATCACCAACGCCGACCTGCCGGCGACAATCGCGTGGTACAAGAAGCACTTCGGCTACCGCGAGATCGGGAGACTGAAGAAAGTGCACGAGTTCGGCGACCCCACCATCCGCTGGTGGACCACTCTCGAGATGGATCTGGCAGCCTGGGCGGCCAAACGCTGACCGGGCAATGCAGCGGCATCACCGTTCTTGCCCGAAAAGGCCGGCATTTGACTTGAAAAGGCCGGGCGTGGGGGGTATAATTCAGTATGGAGTTGGGGAGCTTATCTCTCGGACTCCACATTCCGCAATCGAACTGTGGTGAGTGTAGCTCAGTTGGTTAGAGCACCAGATTGTGGTTCTGGGGGTCGGGGGTTCGAATCCCCTCACTCACCCCATTTCTGCCTTCGGGCGTATTAGGCTTTGGGTGCAACAAACGGCCTCTATTCAACGAATAAAGGAGGCTGTTGCACAAATGCCCAGCATTGCCATAACTCCTTATTTTTCGTTAGAATCTTCGCCGTAATCAAAGACGTTATGATTTTTTGCGTTGTTCGTGCAACAGCTTCGTAAATCACTTTGTATGACTTCCCCCAGAATCTGAACGCGGTCTGTTCTAACCCCTTCTGGGAACAGCACTTGTTATGTTCGGCTTGTGGAACCCACGAACTCTCATT
>JAADGH010000157.1:0-1712 GCA_013152475.1 Planctomycetota bacterium | reverse complement strand
CGTCAGGCTCTGCCTGACTCCTTTCGCAGCAAAGAGGCGGAGCCGAACGGCTATGCCGTCCCGAGGCGCCTCGCGATGACACGGTAAAGGTGATGGGGAACTCCTCATCACTTTGTTCTTGACAATGCACCGCGAATTCGCTATTTTGAATCTGTCTGAGCACCTGAGCACGAATCTGCATCATTGCATCATGCACCCCCGTAGCTCAGCGAATAGAGCGCTTGCCTCCGGAGCAAGAAGTCAGAGGTTTGAATCCTCTCGGGGGTGCCATTTTTATGTGCTTTTCCTGCCCGAATTCGCGCAGGAAGCCCCAAATATGGGCACAATGGCACTTCCGCCGATTTTCCACTTGACTTCGGATTTCCATTACGTATACACTCTATGTACACACGTAGACACTTTTGGTGGTACGGAGGGCAAGAGCGATGGGCAAGGCGAAACGCGACGAACGCAAGACAGCAAAGGCCGTAGCCTACGCCTACTTCGGCGGAAAAAGGCTTGTCGGTCTGTATCCTCGCAAGCGCAAGCTCGCCACCGGTAAGAACCGGACGTACTACCAAGCCCGCATACCCTACGCTGGGGGGCGCAAGCTCGTTTCCTTCGGCACGGACAGGGACGAAGCTACGCAACAGTTCATGGAGCTCGACCGTGCCTTCAAGAACGGCGAAGTCAAGTCCAGGGATGACACAAGGAACACGGTGCAGGACCTGATTGACGTGCTCCTCGACCACACCAAGAGCGAGAAGTCCACTGCTACGTATGACCAGTATCGATTCCTGGTCAAGGGATTTGCGGCGCGCTATGGGCACAGGTATGCGGACGACGTTCGTCCTGCGGACATTGCGAAGGAGAAGCGCATATACCAGGAAGAAGGCAAGTCCCCCGAGACGATTAACCACCACCTGAAGGTCATCAACCGGGTTTTCAACTATGCGGTCAAGCTGGAGCTGATCGAAACCAACCCCGCAAAGAACATTGAGAAGGTCGCCAAAGACACGCCCAAGAAGGGAAGACCCGTAACCGATGCCGAGATGAAGGCCATGATCGAGGCGTGTGAGAAAGCCGGGGAAATGGAGCTCCGAGACGCTGTCATCGTTCTCGAGCAGACCGGCCTGCGGATCGGCGAATTGGCTCAGATGACTGCGGAATGGGCGCATTTCGACGGCGAGGGCGGTGGCTTCATCGTGATCCCACCATCGGCGGATAAGACGTGGCGGACACGGAAGGACAAGCAACCTCGGCGGATTTCGATGTCCCCTGACGTGGCTGAGATCCTGCGCCCCAGACAGAGCCGTGGGGGGGCCCTGTTTCAAGGCTCGCGTGGCGGTCCGTTCGACAAGGACGCAGCAGGCAAGCTTTGGAACCGGATGCGGAGCGAGGCCAAGTTGCCAAAAGATATCACACTCCACTGTCTCCGGCATCGGTTCATCATCAAGGCGCGCAAGGCCGGTATGACGTATGAACAGCTGGAGCCGATCACAGGCAACAGCGCAGAAGTCATGCGCCGCTACTACAGCGAATGGGATGAGCAGGACATCAGTGACATGATGCAGCCTGTGTTTGCCCAGTTCAATCGATGGGGGGACAGACAGGACTAACCCCACTGTCTCACCTCTTCCCCCGCTTAATTCCCGCCCATTCCGCGTCATAATAAGATGAAGGTCGTTAGATTTTCAGCCGGGTGTTCCGGCGTCGCTCCGGTGGTACACCGC